>DXGD01000283.1 GCA_019114115.1 Candidatus Nesterenkonia stercoripullorum | reverse complement strand
CGGCTGAAAGCTCACGCACCGAACGCGCTGATGATGGCTGCGGTCATCATCGCGGCTGCCGTCTTCCTCGGCGTCCTGAACGAATCAGGCATGCTGGAGTCGGTCGCGCTGTCGCTGCTGGCGGTGATCCCCGACGCGGTGGGACAGTATCTGCATCTCATCGTCGGCGCCCTGGGTGTGCCCCTCGACATCCTCACCAGCACCGATGCATACTACTTCTCCGTGCTTCCGCTGGTGGAGGCGACTGCGGGGCAGTTCGGCGTCGACACTGCCTCCACCGCCTATGCTCTGGTGATCGGGAACATCATCGGCACTTTCGTCAGCCCGTTCGCCCCGGCGATGTGGCTCGCCCTCGGTTTGGCGGAGGCGAATATCGGCCAGCACATCAAGTACTCGTTCCTCATCATGTGGGGCTTCAGCATCGTGCTGCTGCTGGCCGCCGTACTGATGGGCATCGTGGCGATATAGCCCGGAACCGGGAGTGGCGGGGGAAAGCCCCTCGATCAGCGCGCTGCAGAGCATCGACGCTGGTCGAGGGGCTTCTTCGTGCGCAGCGTCGCGGCTCAGCCAGGTGCCGGCGGCACTAGGGCAGTGCCCTGGTGGCCAGGGCGTCTACCCGGTCGAGGGTGCTGAGCAGGCGCTGTCGGAGATTATTGGCTTCCTGCGCAAAGCCCTTCTGTGCCTTCGCGTACGCGGCTCGTCCAGACGGGGTTTCGATCCGAACTGGCTCGTAGCCCCATTCCTGCAGGTCGTAGGGTGAGGCACGCATATCCAGCTCACGGATGCGCCACGCCAGATCGAAGCAGTCCAGGAGAAGCTCGCTGCTGACGGCCGGCAGCAGCTTATAGGCCCATTTGTAGAGGTCCATATTGGCGTGGAGGCAGCCGGGCTGCTCCATCTGCACCTGTTTCTGGCGAGTGGGCGTATGCGTATTCAGCGGTGCCGCGGACGGGGTGTAGAAGCGATACGCGTCGAAGTGCGTGCACCGGATATTCAGGGACTCCACCACCTCGTCAGTGCCCTCGGCGCCGAGCCGCAGCGGGACCTCTTCATGGCGCTGCCCGTGATGCTCGGAGCGGTAGACCATGGCCCATTCATGGAGGCCGAAGCAGCCCAGCTGGGCGGGCTTCCGCGCCGTCGTGCTGAGCAGCCGCCGGGCGAAATCGATGATGGAGGCGCGTTCGGCGCGAAAGCGGACGACGTCGACGGTCACCCCGCCGAGGTCCTCTCCGCTGGGTGCTGTGACCGCGGTGCGGGTGTAGAACTTCCCGGACGCTCTGCCTGAGTCGGATGTGCCGGATGAGTCGGATGAGTCGACGACGACGGTGCCGGCACCCGCGTGCCAGCGGGAGAGCTGCCCGGGGGAGTGGGAGTAGTAGGTGAACAGGAAATCCTCGACCGGGTGCTTCTTCCCGGTGTGCCGGCGGGCCAGGAAATCACTGGTGTAGGTCGAGACGCGTTCTTGGTGCTCGCGCTGCGCGGCGTCCCGCTCGTGTTCAGACATCACGTCGAAACCGAGTAAATGCTGAGGAGCAGCTGAAGTCTGGGGTAGCATCGTTGTGTATCTCGCACCTAACAGTTCAGGCGACAGGTACTCCGATCACGGAGGCCTGTCGCCTGAACTGTATGTGAGGACGGGGCGCGGCGTCTAGCTCAGCGCCCGGTGCCGCCGTAGACCGTTGCTTCCTTCTCCGCGTCCAGGCCGAAAGCCGTGTGGATGGCCTGCACGGCGTCATTGAGCAGGTCCACGTCGGTGACCACGGAGATCCGGATCTCGGAGGTGGAGATCAGTCCGATGTTGATCCCGGCGTCGCGCAGGGCGGAGAAGAACTGGGCCGAGACACCCGGGTGGTTGCGCATTCCGCCGCCGACCAGGGAGACCTTTCCCACCTGCGGCACGTACTTCAGCGCCTCGAAGCCGATCGAGTCCTGGTGCTTGGTCAGGATGTTCTGGGCCCTGTCGCCGTCGGCCGCGGGAAGCGTGAAGGAGATGTTCGTCGTCTGCGTCTCGACGGAGACGTCCTGGACGATCATGTCGATGTTCACCGCGGCTTCGGCGATGAGGTTGAAGATCTCCGCTGCTTTGCCCGGCACATCCGGCACTCCGGTGATGGTGAGCTGGGCTTCGTTGGCGTCATGTGCGACGCCGGAGATGATGGGCTGTTCCAAGGGTTCGCCTTCCTGCAGCGTGACAGTGTCTTCTTCGTTGGGGATGACCCAGGTGCCCTCCAGCGGACTGAAGGACGAGCGGACGTGGAGTTTCACGCCGAAGCGCCGGGCGTACTCGACCGAGCGCAGGTGCAGCACCTTGGACCCGGCCGCGGCCATCTCCAGCATGTCGTCACTGCTGATCTCGTCAATCTTGCGGGCTGATTTCACCACTCGCGGGTCCGCGGTGAAGATGCCGTCAACGTCGGTGTAGATCTCACAGACATCGGCGTTCATCGCGGCGGCCAGGGCGACGGCAGTGGTATCCGAGCCGCCTCGGCCCATCGTGGTGATATCGCGTGACTCGCGGCTCATGCCCTGGAAGCCGGCCACGATCCCGATATGCCCCTCGTCGAGGGACTCCTGCACGCGGCTCGGGCTGACTTCGATGATCCTGGCCTTGCCGTGGATGGCATCGGTGATCATCCCGGCCTGAGAGCCGGTGAAGGACTGCGCGGTCTCGTCGAGGGCGTGGATCGCCATCGCCAGCAG
>DXGD01000030.1 GCA_019114115.1 Candidatus Nesterenkonia stercoripullorum | reverse complement strand
ATTCTGGCTGCGATCGTGTATTTGCTGATCATGCGCTCTCAGCCGCGCGATTTCACGTCCCGTGACGGCGAGTCGATAGCAGTGCGGCCGACGCACTGACAGTGCGGATGTAGCACACGTCAGCGGGCCGGAAGCCCTGCCCTGGGCCAGCTCAGCCGGTCACGCCGAGCTGGCCTAGGGCATTGAGCCCCAGCGCGATCCCGAGGATGAAGAGGATGGTGGCCGCTGTCCCGTTAGCGTGACGACTCAGGAATCCCTCGAGCTTCTGCAGGGGCTTCTCCAACAGGCTCCCGCCGAGGACCCGCAGAGCAAGCAGCACCACTGCCGGCGCGATCATGATCAGGCAGTACAGCAGGATGTACCCGGCGGATCCGGGCAGCTCAGGTGCCTGCGAGGCCACGAGACCGATCGCTGCCAGATACGGCAGGAGCGTGGCGATCTCGAGTCCGACCGCGAGCAGCCCCAGACTCAGCAGCGGCTTCAGTCCCGAGCCCGCTGATTCGTCGTCGCCCATGGCGTGCTCACGGAATCGTGCAATGCGGCTACCCGAGCCTCCCCGCAGCTCATCCCGTCGTCTCTTCTTCTCCTTGCCGGCGGCGGTGAAAGGGTCCATCCGGGTGCTGAACCAGATGAGGCCTCCTGCAAGTGCCGCCTGGCCTACGGCGAAGGTCGTGCCTTCACGCGCCCGACTCACAGCGTCGAACAGCGCCTCGCCCCAGAAGAGCAGGCTGCTCAGCAGGATAAGGCCGATGGCCGCGTACGCACTGGCCACGATCGCCAAGTAGGCGAGCAGCCTCCGTGCGCGAAGGCGTCCCGGCCGCATCAGGAGCCACACCGGGATCAGCAGCGTGCCGAAGCTCGTGGAATCGATCAGGGCGAGCACCGCGATGATGCCCAGAAGCGCTGCGGGCCCCTCAGGGAGGCCGAGATCAATGGGTGGCACCTGATCATTCTTCGTCAGCCGGGAACGAAGCACATCGGTCGAAGGATAGATCTTCGCCGGTGCGGGGACGGGCACCTAGTCCTCTCGGCTGAGGCGCATCGGAGCCAGACGTGGTGCAATGATCACGTGACCTCAGGACTCCGACTCCATGGACAGGCGCTGGCCGCAGTCGGTCTCGCCGTCGTGCTGCTCGTGCTGGGGTGGGAGCAGATCCTCCCGACGCCGTGGCTCTCCGCCGTCGGGGTAGAGCCGAACGCATGGTGGCACCTGGGCCCGCTTGCGATCGTCACCGCGGCGATGCTGAGGAAGGCCACCTATCCCGGCAGGGCGTTATCAGTCGGGGTCTTCGCCGTCCTGCTCGATATCGGCGTCGGCGGCAGCATCGGGATATTCCTGTGCCTGACCGACCTCCTCTACGGGTTCGGCATCAGGGCATCGCAGCGCCACGTCAGATACCTCGCAGGCGGCCTCGGCGCAGCGGTCCTCGCAGGAGCGCTCGCCGCCGCCGGAGCCCGGGCCGATGTCGGCACTGTGCTGAACATTGCGGTATTCGGCATCGCAGTGCTGATCACCCCGCTGTGGTGGGCAGCGGAAGTGCGTCGAGGGTATCCGCTGGGGGACGATCGGCGCGTACGTGAGCACCTGGAGCTCGAGCGTCATGCCGGCATCCTGAGGGCGCAGGAGCACAAGCGCAGGGTGTCCCTTGCGCAGGAGCGCCAGCGTCTGGCGCGGGAGCTGCACGACGTCGTCTCCTCCCAGGTCTCAGCGATCGCGCTCTCCTCAGCCGCGCGTCTGAGCGATTCGCCTGAGACCGCGCGGGATAGGGAGGTTCTCGGCGCCATTCGGGCGTCCTCGGTGGAAGCCCTGGATGACCTGCGCCGAATGGTTCGGCTGCTGCGTGAGCCCGTGCATCAGGTCGATCCCGACGAAGCGGGCTCAGGGTCCGCAGGCGCCGGGGAAGGTGAGGACGTGCTGCCCAAGACATGGGAGAGCATCATCGTGAGTCAGCAGCTGCTCGGGCTGCAGGTGCAGGTGCGGGGCCCCGCGCCGAAGGCACTGAGCTCCGCAGCGGATGCGCAGATGCGCCGGGTGCTCCAGGAGGCCCTGACCAATGCTCGCAAATATGGAGACGGAAGCTGCTCAGTGTCATTGGTGGAGCGCAGGCGAAGCTGTGAGCTCCAGGTGCTCTCGGGAGCGGCGGAGCAGCAGGCCTCCCGCCTCGTCTCCGGAAGCGAGCGGGGCTCCGGGGTCGCGGAGGGTGGACTCAGGACGATGCGTGAACGCGTAGAGGGCCTCCACGGCACCTTCTCGGCGGGTCCGGTCGAGCAGGGGTGGGAAGTCCACGCGAGGGTACCGCTGCGACGCGGTGTCGGTGGGAGAGGAGCTAGTGGATGACGACGCACAACCCAGCCGGTGCTGGAGAGCCCCGGGCGTCGCAGAGCATTTCCGTGCTGATCGCTGATGATCACAGCAGCGTTCGGGCGGGGTTGCAGCTGATCCTGCAGATGGCCGATGACATCGTCGTCGTCGCGGAAGCTGCGGATGGTGCGGAGGCAGTCGAGCTGACCGGCCGCTGGCGTCCCGACGTCGTCCTCATGGACGCGCGTATGCCGCGAACGGACGGGGTGGAGGCCACGCGGCGCATTGTGGCGGAGACCGATTCCGCTGTGCTGATGCTGACGACTTTCGACGAGGACGAGATCGTGTTCGGCGCGGTTCGCGCGGGCGCCAGCGGCTTCCTGCTCAAGACCGTCGAACCAGCAGACTTCCTCCGTGCGATTCGGCAGGTCGGATCAGGGGCCGGGGCCCTCGCACCGGAGATCACCCCGCGCCTGCTGCAGCAGCTTCGGCAGGAGACGGGCATCCCGACCGAGCGGGAAGGTCGCAGCAGCTCTGGCGCAGGTACTGGTCACCGTGCAGGCGAGGGGGCACATCCGCCTGGCTCGAACCTCCCTGCAGACCTCACCGAGCGCGAACTCGAGGTCTTGGCCGCATTGGGGCGCGGCCTGTCGAATATCGAGATCGCCCGGGAGCTGGTGATCACAGTGGGAACGGTCAAGTCCCATGTATCGAGCATCCTGCACAAGCTCGGTGTCGGGTCTCGTATGGAAGCCGCCTACCGGGCACGCTCCTGACGGGGGCTGCTCGACGTGGGACGCCGCAGCGGCGATGATGGAATCTCTGAAGCAGCTCATCATGCCGTGGCCGACAGTGGTGTGGGCGACGGCGAGGCGTGACGGCGCGAGACGCTGCGGACGCAGCGATGAGACCTGACCGAATGGACCTGAGCGAATCGACCTGTAGGGGAGAAGCATAATGACCGAGCGATTCACGGATCGGACAGTCGTCATCACCGGCGCGGGACAAGGCATCGGGTGGGCAGTGGCTGAGCACTTCGCAGCCGAGGGAGCGCGCGTAGTGGGCGTCGACGTCGCAGAGTCCATTGCGGAACGAATGTCCGAGCTGCCGGGCGCAGGACATATCGGCATCCGCCAGGACCTGACCTCGCCGACGGCGGCCGAGGACGTCATGAGGGACGTCGACAGCAGCACCGACGGTGCATCCGTGCTGGTCAACTCCGCTGGAGTGGGGCTCATTGCACCGGCTGGCGAGCTCAGCGCCGAGACGTGGACGACGACGATCGCCGTCAACCTCTCGGCGAGCTTCTTCATGGCCCAGGCGGCCGGTCGGCGCATGGTCGAGCGGGGGTTCGGGCGCGTCGTCAATATCTCCTCGCAGGCCGCTGAGCTCGGTCTGGCCGGTCATGCGGCGTATTCGGCGAGCAAGGCCGGAGTGCTGGGATTCACCCGTGTGATGGCGGTGGAATGGGCCGGGTCTGGGGTGACGGTCAACGCCGTCTCCCCCACGATCGTGGGCACGGAGCTTGGCAAGCGCGTGTGGTCCGGTGAACGCGGCGAGGCAGCCCGAGCGGAGATCCCGGCAGGACGGTTCGCAGAGCCTGAGGAGGTCGCCGCCCTGGTGGGCTTTGTGGCCAGTGCAGAAGCTGCCATGATCACCGGGGAGAACATCCGCATCGACGGCGGCCGCTCGGTGATCTGAGCTGCTGAGCCCGCGCCTGGTACCCCAGGCGGCACTGTGCTGGGTGCTGTCAGGGGCGGTAGTCCAGCAGCTTGCGAGCTGTGGGCTCATCAGTGATCAGCGTTGAGATGAACCCGGTCTGGAGGACGCCATGCAAGGCCGGGACCTTGTCGTGCCCCCAGGCAACCACGATGGAGGTGTCGATCTCACCCAGACGCCGCGGGTCCATGGCCACCAGGCGCTCGTAGAGCGAGGTCTTGACGTGCTTGCCGGCTGCGTCGAAATAGTGGCCGCTGATATGGCCCACTGCACGCCCCCGGCGCAATTCCTGGACCACCCGCGTGGTGAGGTGATGGCTGAGGATAGCGCCGGAGCTCGCCCCGTCCGGGCCCACCGCGCCGACCCCGCACAGGGCGATATCTGCTCGAGACGCCAGCTCCAGTGTGGTGAGGACCACTTCCTCTCTGCGGATCGCGCGTGCTGCGGCGGGGCTGGACATCACGATCGGTGCCGGCAGCGGGCGGTGCGTGCCACCCAGCCGCGCGGCGAGTTCACGGCATAGTTCCGGGCTGTCGAGCATGAGGCTGTCAGCCCGCCCCAGCGCACCCACCATCTGGATCACGCAGGAATGAGGCCACCTCTGGCTCGGCATCTCCTCGACGACGGCGGCGACAGAGGTGCCATTGGAGAGGGCCAGCACACTGTGGGGGCCGCCCCGCTCGGCGATCACCTGCGCTGCGAGCCGGCCCACGGCCTGCGAGCCCACGGATTTGCTGGTCACAGCAGCCTCCCGGAGGCCGAAGCGAGCCGTGATGCCAGCCTCCAGCTCCAGCGCCTGCTCGACAGGGTGGGCAATGCTGAACTGAACGATTCGTCGTTCACGTGCCTCCGTGAGGAGCCGGGAGACAGTCGGCCGAGAGTAGCCGATGTCCTCCGCGATGGCGCGCTGGTCCAGACCTTCTTCGTAATAGCGGCGTGCGACGTGCAGAATGAGGCGGATATGCTCCCGTTCCTCCCCGAACATATGTGCAGCCTTCCATGCGTATTGTCAGTGAGTCGCGGCACTGACAGCTTCTCTTTTCCACAGGGAAGAGAAGTCGCCGTGCCGGTCTAAACATATGTGCACACAGTGTATTGCCTCGAATGTAGTGAACGGCGATAGTGAACTCCCTATCGTGGACCCGCACAGGTGGGCCATGACGAGTGCCAGGAGGTTCCGTGCCGATCATACGTCCCGTATTCCGTCCGCCAGGACCGCAGCATCACCCTTCCACGTCTGCAGCCCCAGTCGAAGCGCCAGAGCCGTGCGAGCGCCAGGAGCAGCAGCCCAGTGCTCCTGCGCCTCCGGGGCTGCAGCTGACTCTGAATGACCACGAGCTGCGGCCCATGATGGAGACGCTGTCGATCATTGAATCCGAGGTCAGCGCGATCCGTCTGGCGCCGGTTCTGCTCATGTGCGAGGGCCTAGGGGCTGTGAGGGAGATCCGGGGGCGCCATCCAGACCGGGCACTGTGCGCAGATCTGCGGATCTCTGCAGGCGGAGGCGACTTCGCGCGGCATTGCTTCCAAGCCGGCGCGGACTGGGTGACCTGCGCGGCTGATGCTCCGCCGGCCGCCATCGCCGACGTCGTCGACGTGGCCGAAGAGTTCGACGGGCAGGTGCAGATCGATTTGGGTGAGGAGGAGTCCTTCGAACGCGCGCGTGCCTGGCGGATGCGTGGGGCCACCCACGTGACGCTGCACTGTTCCCCCTCCGCTGGCGCCGCAGGGTCACCGGTGCGCTGGCGGAGCACGCGCGAACGCATCGAGAAGCTCCAGCGATGGGGATTGCGCGTCAGCGTGGCCGGCACCTTCGATGCGGAAGACCTCGCCGGGCTCGTCGATGCCGGAGTGGAGAGCGTCATCGTGGGGGAGAACGTGACAGCCACCGTCGACCCGCTGGCTGCGGTGACTGCCTTCACCGTCGCGCTCGAGAGGGCCTGCGTGTG
>DXGD01000282.1 GCA_019114115.1 Candidatus Nesterenkonia stercoripullorum | reverse complement strand
GACCGTAGGACATATGCACGCGGCACTCCACCGACGACGACGCATCGGCCTGTGCCTGGCCGGGAACAGCGCTGCTGCGCAGGTCGATCGTGCCGTCGAGGGGCTGCGGAGTCACAGTGGGGGGCTCCCCGAGCTCCGTTGCGCGGTCGGCGGCCACGTCGGCGGCCACGCCGGCGGGCACTTCAGCGGCCACGCCGGCAGCCAGGTCAGGTCCGCCGGCTGCGGCGCCGCCTTCCAGCCAGAGAGACGGGCCTGCCTGGGAGAGCTCCTCGGCACATGCCATTACCGCCGCATGCAGCCAGCGCTGCAGACGTTGCGCCTGCCGAGCCTCACGGCCTTCGGCTCCGGCATCGGGTTCAGCGACACCGCCGGTGGAGCGAGCCTCCCAGCTCAGCACAGCTGTCGAATACTCAGCAGCCTCTGCCTGGCCGCGGAACGTCGTCACCTCCGCGCCTGCCTGGCCGAGCAGGACGCCGGGCAGCGCTCCTCGCGAGATGCGCAGCCGCAGCGCCGAGACCTCATCAGCCAGAACGGCGATATCTGCCGAGTCCCCGATGTCCTGCCACCAACCACGCAGGCCAGCGCGCACCGAATTCTCCGGGGCTGAGGATTGCTCCTCAGCGAGGCCGCGAGCCGTGGCCAGCACCTTGTCCGCGGCCTGGAATCGCTCTGCGAGCCGCACAATGGCCTGCTGCACCTGCTCAGGCGTCTCCGGCGCGAGGACGATGGAGGCCCCGTAGATGTTCTGCGCCCACAGCACGTGATCGGCCGCATGCGGCAGCCAGTTGCCCTCGCGTACAGCCAGCCATTCACGCTCCCCCAGGATGTGCTCCACCGTCCAGTCCACATCATGGAACCCGGCACCGGTCGCTGAATCCGTGACGACGACGGCGCGGAACCCGTAGGTCGCCTCGCGCAACAGTTCGAGACTGTGCAGGATCGCCGTCTGCAGGTGGGCGGTGTGCCTGGTCATCACCACCATGACCACCGGCAGATCATAGAAGGTGTACGGGCGTCGGGTGATGCGCGGGGCAAAGTCCATCGTGTCGGCCACATCACCTGCCGCGCCGCGGAAGTACGAGCGCGTCCAGGTCTCCAGGCTCGTGGCCCAGGAGTCCGTTGTCACAGCTGCCGTTCTCATGCCACTGTGCCCCTCTCCCCCATCACCGCATCGGCAAGCGCAGCGGCCGATTCGTCGCCCGCGGTGAGGACCCGGCTGAACTGGCCTTGATACGCGAGCGAGCTTTCATCCTGCGCTCTGCCCGGGCCGGGGCGGACCCAGCTGCGCATTCCTGTGAGCTGGTGCATCCCGCGGACTACGCCGTCGCTGAGGCAATCGCCGATCACCACCACATCGCTGGGTTCGACGACGTCGCCCATCCGGGCTATCCGCTGGCTGACATACTCCTGCCACTCAGCATCCGGGGCGTTCATCGCCTCCGCTGTCGCGACGATCACTGCAGGGTCAGCCGTCTCACCATGCGGCGCGGCGTCACCGGAGATGCGCATGTGCACGAGCCGATCCGAACGGTCCCGCAGCGCCTCGACGAAGCCGGCGGTGTCATTCGGTGCTGTGCCATGCGGTGCGGTGTCATATGGTGCGGTCTCATGCGGTGCGCCGTCAGGGGCTGGTGTGTCATGAGCTGCGGCGTCGCGAGCTGCGACGTCACGGGCTGCGACGTCGTCGCCGCTGAGGACCAGGACGTTCCGTCGTGAAGCGCGGCCTGCCGTCAGGGTCGGCGTCCGATCCTCCACGATGGTCGACGGGTCCGGTGGGTGCACGCCGAGCTCTTCCAGCCGTTCGATATGGGCGTGCGGCCGGAACCCGCGAGCGAACTGCTGAGCGCGATGGGACATCTGCAGGAACCTCTCAGGATCGGCGTAGAGGGAGGTCACCAGCTTCTGCACCTGGCCCGGAGTCGCGTACAGGCCGGCATCTCCGAAGAGATCCTCCATATAGGGCGGCATGATGGCCACGCATCCAGCCGCCATCGCCTCCATAGCGGCCCGGCCGAAGGCCTCCTTCAGGTCCGGGTGATGCATATAGACCCAGAAGTCGATGCGGGAGAGGAAATGGTACGGATCCTCCCCGCCGAAGGGGATGACATTCCAGCGCCGCGGAACGTACTTGAGTTTGCTCTCGGCCACCTGCGCTCCACCGAGGATCTCCACGTAGAATGCGTCCGACTCCGGATACGCTGCGCGGATGTCCTTCGCCGTCGCCGGCCATTTGCCCGGCTGCGGCCTCGAATGTCTCCCGATCACAGGCTTGTCCGAGATGAAACCGGTACGTTCTCCCAGGTGGTCGGGCATTCCGAAGACATTGACCCAGTCGGTCTCACGCAGCGGCACGCGCGTGGTCTGCTGCAGGACCGTCTGGCGGACCACCGGGCCGATCGGCGCCCAGATCGGCTCCTTCCCGAAGAGCTCCCGGACGCGCCGGTCCGTGGCCTCAACCGGGTAGTGCTCAGTGCCGCCGGCGTCGATCGCAGCATGATTGACCACGACGACGACCGTATCGGCCGATATCCCCTCGAAGTTCGGCTTCGCACTGTAGATCACTGTGGGATGCCGGATGACGAGCACTTTCGCATGCAGCCTCGACCGTGCCGACGCGACGTGCACACGCGGCAGGCCCAGGATCTTCTGCATATGCGCGCTCCACGCATTCGGGTAGTTCGTGATGGAGCTCGCCGCGTGGACCAGCGCCGTCGTCAGGCCCACTTCGGACTGGACGCGGACTTCCTCGGAGATGCTGCTGGTCGTCCCACCGGGCAGCCGGAAATCGGAGAGATGGATGACGTCGACGTCGTAGGCCGTACCAGGATCGGTCATGCTGTGCCGCGCTGTTCGGGTGAGGAGACGATGCTCCACTGCGCAGCCCCGCCGGGCCCAGCGCCGAAATACTCGTCGAAGAGCTCACGGCGGATGTGCCGGCGGCTCACCTCCTGGCGGTGAAGCAGAGCCTCGAGCTGATGAGCAGTGGTGTCACGCACGGAGAACTCCTGGCGCATCGCATGGATCGCCTGGGAGAGGCGTGCGGAATCGGAGCTTCCCTGCAAGGCGGCGATCTCAGCGGCAGTGCCCTGGTGACGTCCGCCGCGCATCAGGGCGCGGTGCAGGATGAGAGCAGACGCCAGGACGGCCAGCTGCACCCCGAGCAGTGCGACGAACACTGCCCACCCCGGCAGACCAACGATGAGCAGAACGAGCCCCACGACGGCGAACACTCCGGTGACACCGGCGACGCCCAGAAGCAGCCGCGCTCGGGAGAGCTCGCGCAACAGTTCAGAGATCACAGCGTCCCTCTCCTCATCCTGCCCTCACCTCGTGCGCTCAACTCGTCCCCTTAAGCTGGTCACTCCACGTCGCTTCTTGATATCGCCAAGCAGTCAAAGACATCAGCCCACAGTCTCGGCTGAGGGTGTGCGCCTGGCCGCCTCCTCGATCACCCGGTCCACCAGCACAGTCGCCGGGTCGATCAGCGGACGGGAAAGCTCCTCCGAGGTCAGCACGAGCGGCACTTCGGTGCATCCGGCGACGATCACGTCGGCGCCCTTCGCGATGAGGTGCTCCACGACCTGATGGAGCTCTGCGCGCAGCTGCGGTCCGGGCCCACCGGCCTTCACCGCGTAGATCGTGTCCATCACGACGCGCTGGTCCTCGGGCTCGGGCAGGATCGGCTCCACGCCCTGGGCCCGCAGGCTCTGCTGATACAGCTCGGCGGTGATCGTGGCGTCGGAGGCCAGCACCCCTGCAGTAGGGACGTTCTGGGCGCTGATGTGCTCCGCAGTCACCTCGATCATCGAGAGGCACTCCAGGTCGACCTCTTGCAGGACTCGCGGGAGGAACGCATGCGAGCCGTTGCAGGCGGCCACGAAGAACGCGGCTCCGGCTTCCTTGAGCTTGCGCACTCCCTCGGCCAGCTTGGGCGTGGGATCTTCGCCGCCCGCGACGATGGCGCGGGAGCGATCAGGGATCGTGGGATCCGCCCAGATCATGACCCGCAGATGCTCCTGGTCCGATGAGGCCGGGGTGGCTGCGATGAGCTTCGAGTAGAAGTCGGCCGTAGCCGCCGGACCCATCCCGCCGAGAATCCCGACGAGCGGCCCCTGAGCTGAAGCGGGCGTGGCGCTGCCTCCGGAACCGCCATCGTGTGCGGTCCGGACAGACTCTCGTTCCACCATCACCCTCCCGGTGATTGAGTCAACAGGTGCGGACTCAGTGTAGCTCTACCCCGAGGTCAGTGCGTAGCCGGTGAGTATCCGGCGTCTTTGTTCAGCTCGGCGATGAGCTTCTCCCGACGCCGCGCCTTGACCTCCTCGAACCGCGCCGCCCGACGTGCGCGACGCCGCTTGGTCGGCCAGGTCATGATGAGCGCGAGCACCGAGATGATCAGGACGACGGCGGCCACGGCGATTCCCGCATCGATCCAGAACTGCTCCGGGTAGAGCCGGATCAGCGTGGAATCGGCGGAGAAGGTCCAGGTCCCGTCGTCAAACAGGAGTCGGTGGAACTCGGTGAAGAAGGCTCCGAAGTTCAGGAAGGCCAGCACAGCGACCGTGACGATCAGGCCGAGCGTGACCCACGCTCCGGCGAAGATGCCCCGCGCCACGCCTCCTGGGCGCCAGCTGCGCAGCAGCAGTGCGAAGATCACGGCCAGGACGAGCAGGGCTGCTGCTGCGATCATCGTCCAGAAGATCACCCATTTGACGTCGGTCATATGCGTGACCTCATCGGCGGTGAACAGGGCCTCCCCACCCGGTGCCAGCTCGGAGAGGTACCGCGAGTTCGCCGCGTTGAAGAGGTAGTCCACGCCGTAGGAGCCGTAGAGCAGCCTGTCGCCGGTACCGAAATCCCCGGTGTCGGCGGGGAACCCGGGCCGGTTGTAGGCCAGCCACAGGAACGCCGGCGAGGCGACCAGCCGGATCGCCGCGGCGATGACGATGACCGGCAGGAAGATCGCGATCAGCACCTGGAAGAACCGTGACACCCCGCGCTTGGACCTGCTGACCTCGGCGTCGAGGTCAGCATCTGTGATGGCCTCCCCGGAGTCGAGATTGTAGGCCGTCCTGTCCGTCTCGCGGCCCTCGACGTCGGCACGGCCGTGCCGGCCGACTCGGGGCTCCGTGCCGCGCGCTGGTTCGCGAGGATCTGCCGGAGACGCAGGCTTCGGCTGCTCTGCGGCAGCTGGAATAGCCGCGGTGGCGTCGGCGCGGGGAGAGTCGGCCTCGGCTGAATCAGCACCGGTGGCCGGGAGCGTCGTCGTGCGTTCCCCGTCGGAGAGCGTGGCGTTGATGGGCCGGGTGGCGTTGGTGTCGC
>DXGD01000281.1 GCA_019114115.1 Candidatus Nesterenkonia stercoripullorum | reverse complement strand
CGGCTCATAGTAGGGAGTGACGACCATGAGCACATCTGCGCCCGATTCCTGTGCGGCCTGGGAGAAGTGTATGGCTTCCTGCGTCGTCATGGCGCCGGTCTGGGCGATGACGGGTACGCGACCGGCAGTGTGCTCGATGACTGTATCCACCAGGTCCAGACGTTCCGCAGCAGTGAGCGCGGCGAACTCACCAGTGGACCCGCCGGCGACCAGACCGTTGACGCCAGCGTCGATCGAGCGATCGATCACGCGCTTGAGCGCGGGAAAATCGACGTTCTCGTCCGCATCAAAGGGAGTGGTGAGCGCGGTGAGAACTCCGTTGAGTATGAGAGACATGGATCTTCACTTTCGTTCGTCAGGATGTGCGTGGAGTCGGTGCTCAGGTCGACACCGCTGTATAGCGAGTCTGGGAGCTGGTCGGTGGGAGGGGCCGGGAACCCGCTGGGTCGGCGCTCTGCTTCTCTGTCCCCAGCAGGCTGGCCGCTTCTTGCGCAGCGGTAAATCCCGAGGTGATAGCGGTCTCCGTGTACAAGGACCCCAGATAGTCGCCGGCAAGGAACACCCGCCCTGAGCTACGTGTCAGTGCACTCTGGAGTTTTGCCCGGCCAGGGAAGCAGTAGGGGGCGCCGGTGGGCCAGCGCTGGATGTGGGCTTCTTCCATGAGCCCTTCGAAGCCAGGAAGCACATCGCTCAGACCGTTCACGAACCTCTCGAGGATCGCAGGATCATCTTTGTCGAGGAGATCCCGGGCCAGTCGCGCTGGCGCAAACACCATGATGCTGCCGCCAGGCTGGCGTTCGGTCTCCAGTGCGCGAGCGATATTGCCCATGTTCAGTGCCACGCTGAAAGGCTGCTTCGGCGTGGCGATGCCATAGGCATTGTCCCAGGGCTGCGGGGCCGTTTCGTTGGTCAAGAATGCGGCACTGACATACGGGCCGTATTTGACCTGGGCCAGTGCATCGCGAGTGTCAGCTGGTACGTCAACGGCGATGCGGTGAGTCGTGGTCGCTGGAGTGGCCAGGACGACGGTGCGGGCTTTGACTTCGTGATCCCGGCCGTTCTGCCGATACCTGACGACGACGTGGTCCTTGTGATGGACGACTTCCTGCGCCTCCGCCCCCAGCTCGATGCTGTGCCGCACGCTGGCGCCGAGCGTTTCAGTGAGCGTGGACGGGCCGCCCAGAATGCTTCGATCAAGCCCTGCTCCGATATTCCACACCAGGCTGAAGTATCCGATGCCTGCGCCGGCAGAGAGCTCCTCAGGATCTCCGGCAGATCGCGTCACAGTTGGCCTGAACAGGGACTCCGCGTCTTCTGGCAGGTCTCCGAGGTAGTCAGCGAAAGTGCGGTCATTTTCGAAGTCATAGATCCGCTGCTGACGGATATCACCGCTCTCACCGGGTTTGGCCCTGACCGCATAGGCGTACCGAGACACGTCTTTCATCAGCTTCGCACCGGACCGCATCAGTGCGATTCGTGCTTTGACAGGCATGGGAATGCGCAGGGGATAGGTTTCAGGGCGCCCCTTGACGAGGAGTTTTCCGTTCATGGAGATGCCGCTCAGGGAACCCGGTATCCGCATGTAGCGTGTTCCGCTCTCATGGATCAGCCGGTCTGTTCCGGTGCCGGGCCCGGCGAACACATGGCCGCCCCAGTTGAGGAAGTAGCGCCCGCGCTTCTCTGAGCGGATGCGGCCGCCGATGCGATGCTCGGAGTCCAGCACCACTGTGTCCCAGTGGCGCAGTCGCCATGCCGCCGAGAGGCCCGCAAGTCCGGCGCCGACTATTACTGCATCTCGCATGGAGTGCCCCCTAGGACAGGTCTGGCGTAGTTCCTGTCAGCATAAGATGTGATCAAAGATCACACAAGAGGTCATTCCTCCGGATGTGGTGATGCGCTGCCGCTGCACGACGACGGGAGGCTATACGCCCTAGTCGCGGTCATCTAGTGCGTCGCGAATACGCTGGATCGCTGCATCCAAGGATCCAGCGGTAGCGGTAGCCGCCTTGTCAGGGTCGCCTGCCCGGACCGCTTCGACCAGGCGCTGCTGAAACTTGAGCAACTCGTGCTGCCCCATGGACCGTTGCTCACCTTTGACGCCGACGATCTTGTACGGTCGGCATCTTTGCCACAGCATCTGGATCGTGGTCAGCAGGACCGGATTCCCGCTCGCCGCGTAGACGACTGAGAGGAGGTTCTCGTCATGGTTCAGGTATTCCACAGAGTGACCGGCGGTGAGCGCTTGATCAATCGCCTTCAGCTCAGAGTCCATGGCTGCGAGGTCCTCAGCAGTGGCGTGCGCAGCGCCCTGTCTGGTGGCCTCGATTTCGAGGAGCCGACGAACGGTGTAGATGTCGAGTAGCTCCTCAGGCGACAGGCTCTTGACCACGGCTCCGCGGTGAGGGAGGGATTCTGCGAGGCCATTCTCCTCGAGGCGTCGAATGGCTTCGCGCACCGGCATCACGCTCGTGCCCAGCTGGGCGGCGATGTCCCGAATCCGCAGATGC
>DXGD01000280.1 GCA_019114115.1 Candidatus Nesterenkonia stercoripullorum | reverse complement strand
CCGCTGAGCTTGATGAGCCGGATGGCGCGCTGGCGATGGCCCTCCCAGGGCTCCAGCAGGCGCAACATCCCGGCGTCGTCAGTGCGTCGCCCGGTCAGCGCCTCGCCGACCAGATGGGCCAGATGAAAATCCCCGACAGCCGGAAGGTCCGCCGCGCCGTGTGAGCGCTGCAGTGCCTCCGCCGCTGTCCACGGGCCAATGCCCGGAATGGCCTGCAGGCGCTGCGCCAGAGCGTTGACGGCCTCAGTGCCCAGATCCGTGCCGGCACCCAGCCGCCGGACGGCAGCCTCACGCTCGGCGAGTCGTTGAATAGTCTTCGCCGAGGGCGGCTGGACCCACATCGCGTGCCACTCCCAGGAGGGCACGAGCCTGAGCCGGGATGCAGGGACTGGAAGCCGCATCCAGTCCGGTGCCGGCCCCGGCGGTCTCTCTCCGTACCGGCGCAGCAGCGTCCGCCAGCCGTGGCGGGCCTGCTCATGAGTCACCTTCTGCTCCAGGGTCGCGGTGACCAGCTGATCGAAAAGCTGCCCGGTGGCTGGCAGCCTCACCCCAGGATGACGACGGCGGACCTGCGCGAGCGAGGCCGAGATCTGATCCTCGCCGTGGTCGAGCATCGTCTCGAATGGCTCCCACTCGTCGTGCATGCCCAGCAGGATCGGTGCCCGGTCGGCCGCTTCCTGGGCCGCGGCATCGTGCCGCGCCCAGATGCGTACGCGGACCTCGGATGGTGAGGTCTGGTCCAATCGCACCAGGACAGGGCCGGCGTCGATGCTGAAGGCCATCCAAGCGCCGGAGCCCACAGCGCCCGGGCCCGCAGCGCCCTCTGGCCGGTCCACGCGAATGCTCGGATCGGCGTACCCACGCTGAAGAGGGAAGAGCGTGCGCGGAAGATCATAGGCCCCGCCGAAGTCGACGGTCATCTCCACTGCGCAGGCCGCCTCGGCCGCGCGGGTCCCATCGAAGGCGTGGTCTCTATCGTCTCCGCCACCGACGCTGTCGTCGATGTGCCCGGATGCCTTGGTGCTCACCCGAACACTGTGCCATAAACGCCGTGCCGCTCGTATCGCGCTGGGGAGCGGCTTCTCAGATGGGGCTTCTCGGGTGAGGATTCAGCGCCCAGGGGAGCGCGCATGTTTCGCTGTGCGACGTTCTGAGTCCAGCGCAGCCAGCTTCATGTGAGGGCACAAGTATTGTAGGCACTATGAAATATGCCCAGTCCGTCGTCGACCTCATTGGCCATACGCCCCTGGTGAAGCTCAACCGAGTCACTGCAGGGGTCTCTGCCACCGTCCTGGTCAAGCTCGAGTATCTCAATCCTGGCGGGTCCATCAAGGACCGTATCGCGCTGAGAATGATCGAGCAGGCCGAGAAGGAGGGCAAGCTCGGTCCAGGCGGCGTCGTCGTGGAGCCCACCTCCGGGAACACCGGAGTCGGCCTGGCGTTGGTGGCCCAGCAGAAGGGCTATCGCTCGATCTTCGTCACCGTCCCCAAAGTGGCCCCTGAGAAGCGCGATGTGCTGCGTGCCTATGGCGCCGACGTCGTGGTCGGCCCCGCGGGGGTTTCGGCGGAATCACCGCTGTCCTATTACGGGATCTCCGATCAGCTGGCTGAGGAGATCGAGACCGGGTACAAGCCTGACCAGTTCTCCAATCCAGCCGCGCCGGCCTCGCATTTCGAGACGACCGGGCCGGAGATCTGGGAGGACACGGAGGGTCAGGTCACCCATCTCGTCGTCGGGGCGGGCACCGGCGGCACTGTCACTGGGACTGGACGCTACTTGAAGCAGGTCTCGGCAGACCGTGAGTCCGGCCCGGTGCGCGTCGTCGTGGCTGATCCAGACGGCTCGATCTACTCCGGTGGGGAGGGGCGTCCCTATTTCGTCGAAGGCGTCGGCGAAGACATCTGGGTCGCCAACTACGATGCCTCCGTCCCGGATGAGCACTACTCCGTGACGGACGCTGAGTCCTTCGAAATGGCGCGTCGCCTGGCGACCGAGGAAGGCATGCTCGTCGGGGGATCCTCCGGCACCGCCGTGGTCGCGGCCCTGCGAGTAGCCGAGGATCTGGGGCCCGACGACGTCGTCGTCGCGGTGCTGCCCGATTCCGGGCGCGGCTACCTGGGGAAGATCTTCAATGATCAGTGGATGATCGATCATGGCTTCGGAGATGTCGTCTCGGGGTCGACCGGGGTGGAGCTCACGGTGAAGACCAGTGAGGAGGTCAGCGAAGCGGTCCGCTCGGGCCGGATCGGCACCGACTCAGCGCCGGCAGCAAGCGATGACACCGCCCTGGGAGCCCACCTGGAAAGCGGCCCCGACGCGATGGCCACGACGGCCGCCGAGCTCCTCAGCGCCAAGCGCACGCTCTTCGGCGACGCCCTGCCCCCTGTCGTCTCGATCACCCGCGCGACGACGCTGCGCGATGCGATCTCCGTGATGAACCGGTACGGCATCGACATCGTCCCGGTCGTCGACCAGCCCGGACGCGTCGCGCGGATCGGCGAGGTCTACGGAATCGTCGACGTCGAGAGCCTCTCCGAGGAGATCATCGGGGGCAATATCAACCCGGCCGAGTCCGTGGCAGATCACCTCACCACTGAGCTGCCGCTGGTGGGGATCACCGAGGGCCTCCCTGCGATCCTGGCCAAGCTCCGCAGCAACCCCACCCAGCTGGTCGCCGACAGCGGCGACATCGTCGGCGTCCTGACACGCAATGACCTGCTCGCGCACATCAGCAGCGCGGGAGAGGAGAATTGACCATGACTGATTCCTCCGCAGAGCCTCACGCAGCGGCTTCCGAAGCGACGTCCCGCCCCAGCACAGGATTCTCGACCCGGGCAGTGCACGCCGGCCAGGATGTGGATGAGGTGTACGGCGCCGTCGTGCCGCCGCTGCACTTCTCCACCACCTACGCTCCCGACGGCATCGGGAACCTGCGCAACGGCTATGACTACGGCCGAGCCGGGAACCCCACGCGCACAGCTCTCCAGGTCCAATTGGCCTCGGCCGAAGGCGGGACGCATGCGTTCTCCTACGGCTCGGGCCTTGCGGCCGAGGACGCCGTCATCCGGGCCTGTCTGCGCCCGGGTCAGCGGATCGTCATGGGCAATGACGCCTACGGCGGCTCCTACCGGCTGATCCACCGCGTCCATGGGGAGTGGGGGATCGCGAACACCCCGCTGGACCTGAGCGACCATGAGGCCGTGGCTGCAGCGCTCGACGCCGACGAGGCGACGATGCTCTGGGTGGAGACGCCCTCGAACCCGCTCATGTCCGTGACCGATATCCGTGCGCTCGCCGATATCGCCCACGCCAGAGACGCCCTGCTGGTCGTCGACAACACCTTCGCCACGCCCTACCTGCAGCGGCCATTGGGGCTCGGTGCCGATATCGTGGTGCACTCGACGACGAAGTACATCGGCGGGCATTCCGACGTCGTCGGCGGCGCCGTCGTGCTCGACGACGCTGATCTCGCCGAGAAGATCGCGTTCCAGCAGTTCGCGGTAGGGGCAGTGTCGGGTCCGCTGGATGCGTACCTGACCACACGCGGGCTGAAGACCCTGGCGGTGCGGATGGACCGGCACTGCCAGAACGCCCAGGCCGTGGCGGAGCATCTTCAAGACCACCCGGCCGTTGAGCGGGTGCTCTACCCCGGGCTGCCGAGCCATCCCGACCATGAGCTGGCCACCCGGCAGATGTCGGGGTACGGCGGCATGGTCTCCATGCAGCTGGCCGGAGGTGAGCCGGCCGCCCGCAAAGTGGCCGAGGCCACGCGCTGGTTCATCCTGGCGGAGTCACTGGGCGGGATCGAGTCCCTGATGAACTACCCGCACGAGATGACGCATGCTTCCGTTCGCGGCACCGAGCTTGCCGTGCCGGAGAACCTGCTGCGGCTTTCCGTGGGGATCGAAGACGCCGCCGACCTCATCGACGACCTCGATCAGGCCCTGGGCGGGCTGTGAGCCGACGCTAGACTGGAGGTATGGCTGCCAGCAACCACCCCTCGGCTGAGACTCCCGGCGCTGAGACTGCCGCTCCGAACGCCGCCGCCTCTCACGCCACTGCCTCTCGCGCCGCCGCCTCGCCGACGTGCCTCGCCGGGCAGGCTGACCGGCTCGGTCTCGCCGGAAGAGTCGAGCAGGTGTGCGTCGTGAATGCATTAGCCCCCGACCTGGAGGGAAAAGTCGGGGTCACCGCGATCGACAAGCGACCTGTCGACGACGCGGTGATGGTCCGCGCGTTGGGCCTGCATGCAGATATCCAGGCTGACCGGAAGAACCATGGCGGGGAGCACAAGGCCGTCTATGCTTACGCGACCGAGGATGCCCGGTGGTGGTCGGAGCA
>DXGD01000279.1 GCA_019114115.1 Candidatus Nesterenkonia stercoripullorum | reverse complement strand
GCGTCGATGGCATCCATGGTCTTCTTGATCACGTCCAGCGGCATATACCGATCGCGCTGGAGGGCGAGAATGAACCGCAGACGCTCCACATCAGCGGCACAGTACTTGCGGTAGCCGGATGCCGTGCGGGCCGGCTCGACGAGCTGGCGCTCCTCCAGGAAACGGAGCTTCGAGGCCGTCAGATCGGGAAAGTCTCCCTGGAGCTCTCGGAGCACCTCCGAGATGGTGAAGACATGGGTCGTCGAGGCATCTCCGCTGTGCTGGGCAAGCGAAGGCTTCGGTAGGGGCGCCGCGCTCACTGCATGGCCTCTTTCACACTCGACGGAAGACTCACATCACACCTTGAAACTCTCGCGTTCTTCATATAATCCAGGCTACTTCGCGCCGGAGTAGAACGTCAGACGGAACTTGCCGATTTGGACTTCATCGCCTGCCCGCAGGACATACGTGTCGACGCGATCGTTGTTGACGTAGGTTCCGTTGAGACTGCCCATGTCCGTGATCCGGAACCCTGTGCCCTCGCGGGTGAAACGAACATGACGGCGTGAGACAGTCACGTCGTCAAGGAAGATATCTGCGTCAGGGTGCCGCCCGGCAGCCGCCTCATCCTGGTCGAGCAGGAACCGCGCACCCTGGTTCGGGCCGGTGTGCGCCACCAGCAGGGCCGAGTTCTTGGGCAGCGCGGCGATCGCCGCGCGATCCTCTTCAGAGAGGCTGGGCTCGACGTGGTGGGCTTCAGTAGGCGGCAACGAGATACTGGTGGTCTCGGCGGCGTGGTGAGCACCCTCGCCCTTACCCGGTGTAGCTGCCACTGCAGCCCCCTTTCAATGATCTGATCACGACACGCTCCACAGTGCCCGTTGAGAGGGCCTGCACCGCAGAATATCAGCCTACGTGCTTCTCATACTCCTCGGCTGAGAGCAGCGAGCTCAGGGCGTCAGGCCCGGCGACTTTGACTTCGAAGAGCCAGCCCGTGCCGTAGGGGTCCGAATTGATGGCCCCGGGGTCTTCGTCCAGATCTGCATTGACGTTCACGATCTCGCCCGAGACAGGTGCGTAGATATCGGAGACAGACTTCGTCGACTCGACTTCGCCCACGACGTCCCCCGCTGAAACGCTCTTGCCGACTTCTGGATGCTCGACGTAGACGACATCGCCCAAGGCGTCCTGGGCAAAGTCAGTGATGCCGACCCGCACGGTGTCGGCTGCCTGTGCATCGGTGATCCACTCGTGCTCGGCGCTGTATTTCAGCTCAGCAGGAATGCTGCTCATAGGGTCTCCGCTCCTCTGGCCGGTCTGCAGTGTACATTCTCAACTTAGCACCGAATCGTTGGATCGTTCAGCTTCGAGAAGTCCCTGGGGACAATTGTTCCCCTCGCTTCACCGCTCTGCTCATCACGGTGTTCAGCAGGGTGTTCCGCCGGGTGTTCAGCGCTGTGCAGCGCGCTCGGCGTCGCGCCGTCGGTCCTCTCTGGCCATTTCGGTGAGCTCAGCGCCGGCTTCTGCATCGCGCGTCAGGTTTTCCCCAGTGCCGGGGTCGAACAGGTGAATGCGCCGGCTGTCGATCCACAGCTCGGCGACGTCACCGCCTCGAAGACGCGAGGAGGCATCCACGGCGATGACGAGCTGCTGACGCAGCTCGTCCGCGTCCATATCGGCCGCCAGCGTCTGCAGGGTCTCTGCGACCCGGGCGTCGTTCTCATACGGCACGTAGACGTACTGCTCATTGCCCAGCCACTCCGTGTGGCTGAGTTCCGCGCGGAAGGTCGAGCCTCGCGAGAGGTGCCGTTCGTCCACAGTGGCGACGTCGTCGAAGAATTCTGGACGGATTCCGGCCAGCACGACCTCCCGGCCCTCTCCCGCGGCCGCAATGGCGTCCGGGACCTCGATCTCCCCTATCGGCGTCGACAGGACGTTGCCCTGCACCGTTGCCGGCAGGAAGTTCATCGAGGGTGCACCGATGAACCCCGCGACGAACAGATTGATCGGCTGCTCATACAGTTCCCGCGGAGAGGCGATCTGCTGCAGTTCGCCCTGCTTCAGCACAGCTACACGGTCACCCAGGGTCATCGCCTCAGTCTGATCGTGGGTGACGTACACGGAGGTCGTGTTGAGGCTGCGCTGCAGCTGTGAGATCTCAGCCCGCATCTGACCGCGGAGTTTGGCATCCAGGTTGGACAGCGGCTCATCGAAGAGGAACGCGTTGGCGTCACGCACAATGGCCCGCCCCATCGCAACGCGCTGACGCTGACCTCCGGAGAGGTTCCCCGGTTTGCGTTCCAGGTGATCGGTGAGCTCGAGCATGCTGGCTGCCCGCTGCACCCGCTCCTCCACCTCATCCTTGCTGAACTTCCCCTTCGCCAGGCGCATCGGGAAGGCGATGTTCTCGTACACCGTCAGATGCGGATAGAGCGCATAGTTCTGGAAGACCATCGCCAGGTTCCGATCACGAGGCGCCTGGTCGTTGACTTTGGCGCCGTCGATGATGAGGTCGCCGTCGGTGATGTCCTCCAGACCCACGATCATGCGCAGGAGCGTGGACTTTCCGCAGCCTGAGGGCCCCACGAGGATGACGAACTCGCCGTCCTCGATATCGATGGAGACGTCGTTGACCGCTGGGTAGCCGTCGTCGTACTTCTTGACAATGTTCTTCAGCGTGATCGATGCCATATCAGCTGTCTCCTTCGGGGGTAGTGCTCAGGCAGAGGGTGGGTCGGCGAGGCAGAACCCCGGTCCCGAGTGCGCCGGGCGGCCGCGAGCACGGCGGTGCACTGACTGCCAGGATTCGAGGATCGCGCCTCATCCCTTCACCGCGCCCTGGGTCAGGCCGGAGACGATCTGCCGCTGGAACATCAGGACCAGCAGCACCACCGGGATGGTGACCACGATGGCCGCGGCAGAGATCGCACCGGTGGGTTCCTCGAACTGCGAGGCGCCCGTGAAGAACGCCAGTGCCGCCGGGACAGGCCTGGCGGCCTCCGTCGAGGTCAGCGAGATGCCGTAGACGAAATCGTTCCAGGCGATGAAGAACGCGATGATCGCCGTGGTGAACACACCGGGAAGCGCCAGCGGGACGATGGCTTTGCGGAATGCCTGCCACTGCGTCGCACCGTCGACTTGGGCGGCGTATTCCAGGTCCCAGGGGATCTGCCGGAAGAACGCCGACAGCGTCCAGATCGAGATCGGCAGGGTCAGTGAGAGATACGGGATGATCAGGCCGATCCATGTGTCGTAGAGCCCAATCGAGCGCCATACGTTGAACAGCGGGGTGACCACGGAGATCACCGGGAAGATCGAGACGCCCAGGGCGACGGCGAGGATGATCTTCTTGCCCGGGAAGTCCAGCCTGGCCACCGCATAGGCGCACAGCGTGGCCAGCACGACGGCGATCGCGGTCGCGATGAGCGTGATCCCAATGGAGTTGCGCAGAGCCGTGAGGAACAGGCCCTGCGCATCGCCGACGAAGATCATCTCGTAGTTCTGCCAGGTGTAGTTCCAGTCGGTGGGCAGCAGCGTGTTGTTGCCCAGGTCCCCGGGGGTCTTGAAACTCGTGGCAAGGATGGTGAACACCGGGAACAGGGCATAGACCAGGACCAGGACGCTGATGCCGGTCCACATCAGAATCGTCTTCGCCGAGCGTTGTCCGCGCTGAGCCATTATTTCTTCCCCCCTTTGCCTGAGCTGGCATCGGTGCCGCTGGCCAGATCCACATTGAAGACTTTGATGGCGATGAAGCAGATGAGCAGCACACAGGCGAAGAGCACCACGGATATCGCTGATCCCAACCCGATCTCCAGTCGCTCGATCGAGGTACGGTAGGCCAGCAGGGCCAGCACTTCCGTGCCGGACTCCCCACGAGTCATGATGAATACGTTGTCGAATATCCGGAACGCGTCGAGGGCCCTGAAGAGCACAGCCACCATGATCGCGGCCTTCATATTCGGAATGGTAACCCTGGCCATCTGCTGCCACCAGGTGGCGCCGTCGACCCGTGCGGCCTCGACCAGTTCCTCAGGAACCTGGGCCAGCCCTGCCAGCAGCAGCAACGCGATGAAGGGCGTCGTCTTCCAGATCTCGGAGGCCATGATGATCGTCACCGCGGTGCCGAAATTCGAGAACCAGTCCAGATCACCGCTGATGCCGGGAATCCAGCTGAACCACGAGTTCACGAACCCGGAGTTGATGTCGAACATGTAGTACCAGGCGAATGCGGAGACCACTGTGATGATGCCGTACGGGACCAGGATGGCCGTGCGCAGCACACCGCGAACCTTCTTCAGTGCGCGGTGCATGACCAGCGCGAGGGCAAAGCCGAGAATCAACTCGACGGCGACGGTGATCACGGTGATCAATCCCGTGACACCGAGCGCTGTCCAGAACACGGGGTCGGTGAAGATCGTGGTGTAGTTGCCCAGGAAGACGAACGAGCGATCATCTGGCGCCGTCAGGCGCTGAGAGAACATCGAATCGAAGATGGCCTGGCCGATCGGATATGCCGTGACGGCCAGCATGATGACGAATGCCGGCCCGGCCAGCATCCAGCCGAGACGAGCCTGGGCAGCACTGCGTCGGGACCTCTTGGGCCGGGTGGACTGGCCTTTTTCACGGCGCTGGCGCCTGGTGGGTTCGGCCGTGGCGGTCATAGCAGCCGCTCCCCTCTGAGTACTTCACGGATGAACTCGTCTGCATTGCCAGGAGTCTGATCGGGGTTGATCCCTGAGATCGGCGTGTACTGCTGTTGGATCGTATTGGAGATCTCGTTGTAGTACGGGGTCTGCGGCCGGGGCGCTGCGTTGTCGAGGGCGTCTCGGATGTCTTCGGCCATGGGGTAGTCCTCCTCAATCTGGTCATCGTCGAATGCTGACTCTGAGGAGGGTGGGTTGCCGTTGCTCAAGAAGTACTCTGTCTGATTCTCCGGCTGCACTATGCACTCGATGGCTTCGTAGGCCAGATCCGGGTGCTCAGATTCTGCGCCGACGCCGAGGTTGATGCCGCCCAGCGGCGGCGCCGACGGGGTATCCTCATCCACTCGGGGGTATTGGGCCCAGCCGATGTCATCGGGAAGATCGGCGTCGACGGTGCCGTCCTCGGCGGAAGCCTTGGTGGCGGTCCAGACGAAGGGCCAGTTCACCATGAAGGAGCCGTTGTCTCCTTGGAAGAGGAACATCGACTGATTCTCGTCCATCGACGCGACGCCGGGCCCGGCCAGGCCTTCTGAGCCGATATCTGCGAGGATCTGGGCCGCCACCTCCCCTTCGGGGGTGTCCAGATTCGTCTCGAGGCTTTCGGCATCGGCGCCCGGGTCGGGGAGGATCGGCACCCCTTGGGACTCGTAGAGGGCGTTGAGCCAGACCGTCATCGATTCGCCGCGGATGCCTTGGATCCCCAGAAGCTTGTCCTCGTCAGAGGTGGCCTGGATGAGGTCGTCCCAGGTCACGGGCTGGTCCATATCCAGTCCTGCCGCGTCTGCGACGGACTCTCGGTACCAGAGCAGCTGAGTATTGGCCCAGAAAGGCACGGTGACCAGCTCGTCCTGCCACATCGCGCCGGCCAGCGCGCCCTCTAGGGTGTCCTCCGTGGTGCGTTCGGCGACGTCGTCCGGGACGGGAGCGAGGAAACCCGGTTCGGAGAGCTCAGGGATGAACGGCGGATCCAGGCTCATGATGTCCAGCGAGGAGTCGCCTGCCGCGAGCCGGCGGGCGAGCTGTTCGCGCTG
>DXGD01000278.1 GCA_019114115.1 Candidatus Nesterenkonia stercoripullorum | reverse complement strand
CAGGGTCACCGAAGTCCTCACCGCCGAGCAGCGCACGCGAGCCATCACTCAGCCACCGGCGACGACGCGTGCTGCCATCCGCGGGGAGTTCCTCTCTGTGGCCCGGGCCTTCGGCGTGGACTACAGCGTGGACTGGGTGCACCACAAGCTCGTGGACCGGCCCTTGGAGGCTGTGATGCTCAAAGACCCACTGGCCGTGCAGGACGAACGCATTGATACGCTGGTGAACCGGCTCGGTGACCGCAGCGCGCTGCTCACCGAGCTCTCGGCGGAGCAGCGACTCCAGCAGAGCCAGCGCACCTCAGTGCCACTGGCACTGACGGAACGCTATGCGGCGGAGTCCCCGCTCGCCCCGCCCGAGCCACCGATGATCTGACGCATCCAGCTTGAGCCTGTACAGTTTTTCACGA
Source organism: Candidatus Nesterenkonia stercoripullorum (assembly GCA_019114115.1). Taxonomy (GTDB): domain Bacteria; phylum Actinomycetota; class Actinomycetes; order Actinomycetales; family Micrococcaceae; genus Nesterenkonia; species Nesterenkonia stercoripullorum. Next base: position 3,181 of record DXGD01000278.1, on the reverse strand, counting down.
TCCGATAGCGAGCCGGAGCATCGGCAGAGCTGGCGAGATCAGATACCAGCGTCCGCTATACCGGCGGGCGAGAACCGATACGCAGAGGACCATCCGTGCACGTTCCACGTCGTCTGACTTACCTGGCCCTGTCCGTACCCGCCGTCATGGTGCTCTCCAGCTGCTCCTCGTCATCTGGGCTCGGCGACACTGACGCGCTCAACGGCATCGAGGTGAACTACACCGAAGACGGGGCCCCGGAGGTCATGCTGCGCAACCCGGTGGAGGCGGACGAGGAGTCTGCGAAGGTGCTGGAGGCCGGCGACGGCGACGCCGTCGACAGCGAGCAGATCCTGGAAGTCTCGCAGGCCATGGTCGACCCCTCGACCGGGTCCGTCGAGCAGGAGACGTTCTCCGAGAGCGTCCCAGCGCTGCTGTACCCACCGATCTTCCAGGAGTCGAACGAGTTCGTCTATGAATCCCTCGCCGATACCGACCTCAATGTCGGCGGCGAGATCATGCTCTACGAGCCGATGAACGAAGAAGCGCAGTCCCCCGAGTCGCTCATCCTCATCCGGGTCGACGATCAGTACCCGGCCTACGCCGACGGCGAGCCCGAGGAGCAGTCCGGCGATCTCCCGGCTATCGTCAACGAGCCCGGTGAGCAGCCCGAGCTCGAGGACCATGACACCGATTCCGAAGCGCCGGACGAGGTCGAGACCGAGATCCTCATCGAAGGTGATGGCGACGAGGTCGAGGCCGAAGACGAGGTCGTGGTGCACTACACCGGCTGGAAATGGTCCGACGGTGAAGAGTTCGACTCCTCCTGGACAGCAGAGGAGCCCGCCGCACCGGAGGGCGAAGAGTCCGAGGACGGCGAGGCGTCTGAGGAGGAGGCCCAGGAGAGCGCCGAGGACGACGTCCTTCCCGCTCCGGCGACCTTCCCGCTGGACCAGGTCGTCGATGGCTGGGGTGAGGCGCTCGTGGGCCAGCACACCGGCTCACGCGTGTTGATGGTCCTGCCGCCGGAGGCAGCATACGGTGAGGAGAGCGACGACAACGACAATGACCTGGCGGGGGAGACCCTGATCTTCGTCGTCGACATCGTCGCCTCAGTCGACCAGCCGGAGCAGCCCGAGCAGCCCGAACAGCCGGAGCAGCCTGAGCTGAGCGAAGAGGAGATGGAAGAGCTGCAGCGCCAGCTCGAGGAACAGCAGGAGGACGTCGAAGGCGAGGAGTCCTCGGACGGCGAAGAGTCCTCTGGCGACGAGGAGTCCGAAGGCAACAACGACGAGTCCGCTGAAGACGAGGACGCACCGGCTGAGGACGAGAGCCCAGCTGAGCAGTGATCATCGGGAGCTTCCCGGTGACGACGAGCACAAGCGGCACGTCGTCCGTTTGAGAAACGCACCGTGTGTGACCCACACTGTGTGACCCACCCTGAATGAGGAGTAGACCACCATGTCATTCGGCCAGCGAAACTATGAGCGCACCCGTCCTGAGGTCGATTTCCCGGGCGAGACCCCGCCTGAGGATCTCGTCGTCGAGGAGCTGATCGCCGGGGGAGGCCCCGCCGCCGAGCCAGGCGATAAAGTCTCCTGCCACTACGTCGGCGTCTCATGGTCCACCGGCGAGGAGTTCGACGCCTCATGGAATCGCGGTCAGCCGCTGGACTTCACCGTCGGCACCGGCCAGGTCATCCAGGGCTGGGACCAGGGCCTCATCGGCATGCAGCAGGGCGGCCGACGTCGCCTGGAGATCCCGGCTGAGCTGGCCTACGGGGAGCAGGGCGCAGGAGGGGTCATCGCCCCGGGAGAGACGCTCATCTTCGTCGTCGATCTGGTGGGCCTGCAGAAGGCCTGAGGCCAAGCGCCGCCCTCAAGCCGGTGACAAGGAGGATCGTGGCAGAATCCGGTGATTCGCAGGATGTCTTTGCCGACTATGCGGTGAGCCGCGCCTTCTCCTTGGCTGCCACGATCCTCGATGCGGGCCCGTATGGGCTGACCAAGCAGCAGATCCGGCAGCGCGTGGAGCACTACCGCTCTGAATCCGAGCAGAGCAGGACCGCCTGGGAGCGCCTGTTCAGCCGGGACAAGGCGATCCTGCGCGACTGCGGTGTCCGGCTCCGCGAGCCGGAGGCATCCGTGCCTGGTTCGGCCGATGATTACCGGTACAGCATCGACCCGGCTGACTACGGCATTCCGGAGCTTGAACTTGATGCCGCTGAGCTCATCGTCCTCCAGCAGGCTCAGCACGCCTGGGCGGGGCTGCGTGCGCAGTCCTCGGTTCAGCAGGCGGCATGGGCGCTGCGCAGCACCTCGGGGGATCCCGAGTCCGAGAACGCCGGGGACGCTGGTGCTGAGGTGGTGGGCCCGGGCCCGGAGCTGGCACCGGCCAACCCGGCACGGCTGACGGTCGGCACAGACGCGGACCTGGCCCAGCTGGAGCACATTGCTGCCGTCGGACGCGGGCGGCCAGCAGTGTTCAGATACATCCGCAGAGGCCAGCATGAGACTCAGTGGCGCCGCGTCGTCGTCCTGGGGGCCGGGGTCCTAGGGCACTGGTACCTTGTGGCGTACGACCTGGACCGGCAAGGGCTGCGCACGTTCCGGACCGACCGCATCCATGGTGCCGTCTCAGCGATGCCAACGGCTGATCAGCAGCGGGCCGACAGGCGAGATAGGCACGTGATCGAAGAGATCAGCGCCGGCCGGCTGTACGCCGATATCGATATTTCGCGGATCCTCGCTGATCGAGGGCCTGAGGATTCTCCTGAACGGGTGCTGCGCGGCGTTCTCGGCGCGCACCAGGGCCCGACGTCTCCTCCTCGACTGCGTCCCCTGAGGCAGTCCGTGCCCAAAGAGCCCACTCCCGACAAGCTCGAACGCAGCCTGAGCCTGGCGGCTTTCCTGCTGAGCTCGGGTGGGGCCCGGCCCAGTGAGCTGCAAGAGCATTTCCAGGTGACACCACGGCAGCTCCTCAAAGACCTTCTCTCGCTGCAGCAGGCCGGGACGTTCGGGGCCGAGCAGTTCGGGGAGTTCGTCGACGTCGTGCCCCCGCCGCCGCTGACGGTGAAGGAATTCGAGGCCGGGTATCTGCCCAGCGATCCGCTGATCACCCTGGAGCTGCACGGGGAGCAGTCCGGGCGGCTGATGTCCAGGCCCGTGTCGCTGACGAAGCCGGGGGCGCTGTCTCTGCTGGT
>DXGD01000277.1 GCA_019114115.1 Candidatus Nesterenkonia stercoripullorum | reverse complement strand
TCCATTGCGACGCACTTCCGAGGCGATAGCATCATGAGCGGCAGGGTTCGCGATGTCTACTGTAGCGCTCATGAACGTGCTCCCATCGACGCTTGGACTTCATCCCGCATGGACTCCCAGATAGCGGTCTTCATTTCCGTGAAGCGCGGGTCCTTCTCGATATCCAGTCCGCGCGGGCGCCCGAAGGGAACGCTGATGACTTCTTTGACGCGCGCGGGGCGAGCCGACATCATCACGATCTCATCGCCGAGCAGGAGTGCCTCCTCAATGGAGTGCGTCACCAGTACGACTGTCTTGCGCTCCTGCTCCCACAGCTCGACCAGCTGCTCCTGCATCAACGTGCGCGTCTGAGCATCGAGGGCCCCCAGCGGCTCGTCCATCAGCAGAGCTGGGGAGCCCGTCGCGAAGGCTCTCGCGATGGCGATCCGCTGCCGCATGCCGCCGGAGAGCTGCTCCGGGTAGACGTCCTCGAACCCGGCCAAGCCGGCACGGCGAATCCACTCCCGGGCATTGCCCTCGCGCTGACTTTTCCCGACGCCGGCCATACGCTCGCCGAAAGCCACGTTCTCCAGCACTGTGAACCACGGAAAGACGCCATGCTCTTGGAAGACGAACGCCGACGAGGGCACGTTGGAAGTGGGGAGAGAGACCGTGAGGTCTCCTGACGTCCGAGCCTCAAGGCCCCCGAGGACTCGCAGCAGAGTGGACTTCCCACATCCCGAAGGACCCACGATGCACGTGAAGGACCCTTTCTTCAGCTGCAGGTTCACATCGACGAGGGCATGCACTGGAGACCTGCCCACAAAGACTTTGTGGAGATTCTCGACTTCGAAAGCGTATTCAGTCTCCGGCTCCGAGACATCGCTCTGCTCGGTCATGGGTGTCCTTTCATCCGGGGAGGGCAAGAGGAGCTGAACGCTCCTCCAATCGTTCGACGCCACGGCTCGGCACCTTCCGCAGCGGTGCTACGCGAACTGCGCACCGAAGCCTCGATCGTCTCGGCATAAAGCTCTGCGTCGTCCTGCGGGACGAAACCGATGGCCTCACCCGGCGTCGGGTCAAACCAGCTGCGGCGGTTCGCGGATACCCCCCATACCGACCACAGGCTCTCTGGGAGCGGCTGGGTGACACCCGCGTGGAACAGCCTTGTGGCGTCTGCCGGTGAGAGCCAGGTGCTGAGCATTCGCTCATCGGTAGGGTACTCGGTACGTGAGCAAATTCTCACATTGAGGACCTCGAGCCCGAAACGGCTGACGTAGTACTTGGCAAGCGCTTCTCCGGCTGCCTTCGTGCTGCCGTACAAGGTGTTGGGCCACACGGGGCAGTCGGCCGGAAGAACATCCCCTGCCTCAGGCACCGGGGTGAAACCTGCCGCGTGCACCGAGCTGGCGAAGACGACCCTCCTCACCCCAGCCTGATGAGCGAGGTCGAAGATGACCCTGGTCTGGTCGATATTGGCAGAGAGCAGCCGGTCCCAGTCGTCCTCCAGCGGGATGCCCGCCAAATGCACGATCACCTGGACCGACTCGGCGATCTCGCGCAGTCGCTGGGCGTCCTCGGGGCTGCCACTCGCGCCGATAGGCAATGTGACTCGATGCAGAGTACCGAGACCGTCTCCTCCGGGCGCCTCAGCCGCGGTGCCCCCGGCCCGGTCCACAGCCCAAATTTCATGCCCCTTCCGGAGCAGGCCGGGAATGATGTCCCCGGCAAGCGAACCGGCCCCGCCGGTCAGTAGGATCCTCATGACGTCTCGTCTCCCCGTCGCTGTAGTGAATCACCGATGTCTGTCACCGCTCAGATGTCTGCGCCCTGGCGGGAGAGTTCCCTGCGCACAGCAGCGTGGAAGCCGGCTTCCTCATTCGACGCATGCCCAGCCTCACGAGCACCCGAGGCGCTCAGCGCGGCATAGACACCGGCCGCGTGTCCCGTGGCGAAGGCCGTGCCCATCACCCGGACCGAAGCGTACGCCTGGGGGTCGCTCGAGATGACACGACCCGCCCCCCACAGGTTGGCATGGCTTGAGGAGGACAACGCCTCCCCTGGAATGTGGTACCAGCCGTCGTCGCCGATGGGGGTGTACGTCGTCTTTCCCGGCTGGGAGTGGTCCTCGATGGGCCAGCCGCACTTCGCAATTCCTGTCTGGTCGTTCTTCGTCCCGAGGTGAACATCCTCTCCCCGGACGGAGGCGATACCTTGGATACGACGAGTCTCCCTGATGCCGATCTGCGGTCCGGTGTTGGCCAGGTAACTTGACTCCCACCCGGGAAGCCTGTTCTTCAAGGCCGCGAAGATATCGGCCGTCTGCCGGCGCGCGACCATCTCAGCTCGGCTGAGTTCTCGCACGTTCAGGGCATCGAAATGCTGGTCTGCCAAGAGAAACATGAGCTCGCCGCTGAGCGGGCTCCGGACACACACGCTGTTGCTTCGTGTCAGCCGCACCCCGGTGGTCACGAAGTGCTGCTCGAATGCGGCGTCGATGTCCTCCGGCGTGGGGAGGTTCGCGGATGCCGGCACACCTCCGATGTGCATCACCAATGTGCTTCCCTGACGCTCAACCGGTGTACTGACCATAAGTCCGGCATCTGCTTCCGCGGCGAGAATCGCGTCACCGCTGGCGTCGACGAACGTCTCGGCTCGCAGACGCACTCTACCTCCGCGGTGGAGCACCGTCACGGCGTCGACAGAGGAGCTCTGGCCTCCCGCTGCCTTTCGTCCCGATGATTCTTCCCGCTGCGAGACGTCAGCACTGATCAGAGTCGTGTGGAGGAATACGTCAACCCCGGCTGCCTCGACCATGCTGTCCAGAGTGCGCTTCGTCGTCTCCCGGTCCAGCAGCACGATGGTGTTTCCTGAGTAGGGCTGTTTCTCTGCCCGGTAGAGATGCTCTGCCTCAAGCCTGTCAATGAACTGTTGACCGACTCCGCGCACGATACGCTCACCGGCCTGGGTGAAGAATCCGCAATAGGCCAAGACGGAGCTGTTGGTCGCGGCTCCTCCCAGAAATCCCGATCGCTCCACCAACGCCACACGGGCACCAGCCTGGGCAGCACCCACGGCCGCCGAGACTCCCCCAGCGCCACCGCCGATGACGACTACGTCAAATGCTATCTCTTCCACGGTCCCCCTCATGCCGTCCAGCTCCAGCTGTTCAGCAAGATCGAATATGCAACGCGTCACACATTAGAGGTACCGTGTGAACCATCACAAATGAATTTTCCGGACCCCTGGCATGCGGAAAATGCATACCTGTGCTCCCGAAGCACCAGCCCCGAGGAGACTTCCATGAATGTACGCTGGCTCGAAGCATTCGCGTGCGTCGCCCGAAACGGGCAGATCAACAGCGCGGCTGAAGAGTTATGCATGTCCCAGTCCACACTCAGCCGCCAACTCGCCTCACTGGAAAAGCACGTGGGAACACCCCTGATGACGCGCGAAGCACGTGGAGTGAGACTCACCCCTGCAGGTCAGATCGTTCAAGAACGTGCCGCGCAGCTGCTGCAGCAATTCGACGAGCTGGCCGAGGTCATCACCGCTGAACGCCTGCGCTCCACGCATGTGCGTATTGGCATACCGCCCGGTATACCTGTCTCTTGGCTGAGAACGAAACTGGCGCTCCTCAGTGACTTCGCCGTCATCCTCAATGAGGGCACGACCAACGATCAGCTTGCGCTGCTCGACGGCGGCCAGCTTGATTTCGCCATCACCCGGGAGCGCAGCTCCTCCCATCCCTCGACTCTCGCATTCAGCCAGCCCCTGGGCGTGGCCATGCACCCTGGTGCCCGACTACGCGCGTGGGTCACCGATGAAGGGGAGCTCCCCATTAACGCGCTCGACGGTGCCCGGCTGATGGCTCACGCTCAGTCCGCCATTCGGACCAGTGAGGGTGCACTGAGAAGCCTCGCAGAGGCGGCCGGAGCTTCTGTCGAGTGGGTGTTCCGTCGCTTCGGCCTGCATGGAAACATCATCGCCGAAGCCGCCGACGTCGACGGCGCCATGACGATCTCCTCCTCACAGCTGCTGCATTCATCGGATTGGACATGGTTCCCACTGACCGCCCCTCAGCTGGTGACAGACAACCTCTCGATTCGCACCTGGATCAACTGGCGCACCGATATTGCGGCGGATCTCCAACCCTGTGTGGCAGCCCTGTGCTCGGACCGAGCAGAACAGCAAACGTGCGACCCATCTCAGCCTGAGGCGGATCCCGTGTGATCGGCCTGACCTGAATCGCTGTATTTGGCGCCTGGCAGCGTATGCGAGCTCAGGCCTCGCCAGCTCCGGTACGCCCAGATCGTCATGGCGATCACCACGGCCCAGGAGATGATGATGAGCGCGCCGTTGATCACGCTCTGCTCGGAGATGAACGCCCCGATCGCCACCAGCGAGACCTGGCCCGGGATCGTGGCCACGATACTGGCGACGACGTAGTCGCGCTGCCCCACCCCGAAGGCTCCGCTGCCGTAGTTGACCGGCCAGTACGGCAGTCCCGGGACCAGTCGCGCCACGCAGACCGCTTGGAAGCCAGCGTCTCCGAGCTGCCTCTCGACGCGGTCAGCCTGGTTGCCGAGCAACCGCATGACGGTTCGTCGCCCAAGCCCGCGCGCCAGCCAGTACGCGCCATAGCACCCGATGAGCACCCCGATGACGGAGAGGATGCTGCCCTCGACGATCCCGAACAGCAGCCCGCCGGTCACGGCCATGACAGTCACCGGAATGGGCGTCATCGCCACCACGGCGTACAGGCCGATGAAGGCGAATCGCCCGGCCCACCCCAGGTCGGCGATATCGGATTGGAGCTGCTCGATAGAGGGCAGCCTGACGTTGAAGGCCAGCCACAGCATCCCCAGCAGCGTCAGGACCAGCAGCGCATTGCGCAGGATCGATCCCCCCTGGCCGCTGTGCGGCGCCTCCCGTGGCTCATGCGGTGTCACCCCACTACTCTATGTGACGCGGCAGCTCAGCCGGGAGCGCTCAAGGAAGCGCCTGATCGAGGGCTGTCCGACGGGCAGCTCCTCCTTTGCGACAATAGGAGGGTGACCAGACCAGAATCACCCGAGAACGAACCCTCTGCGCAGCCCCCACAGCAGGACTCCCAGCAGCCAACGCCTCAGCTCACCCAGTCCCAGGTGAAGAGGCTGAAGCAGCCTATGATCGCGATGCTGTTCACTGTGCTGCTCACGGCTGGCGCTGTCGCGGCCTTCATGGCGATGAACCCTGAGCCGGATACGACCTACGAGCGCGACGAGGACGTCGCCGAGGCCGCGCGAGGCGCTGCCGAGGTCGCCGGATATGCCCCGATAGCCCCGGACCTGACCGAGGAGTGGACTGCTAACTACGCCCGCTGGGAAGTCCGCCCTGAGCAGGGGGTTCCCGTGTGGGAAGCTGGGTATGTCACGCCTTCCGATACGTTCATCGGCTTCGCTCAGACCGACGAGGCGAACCCCACCTGGCTCACCGCCGAGACCGACGGGGCACCGAGCTCCGGGGCCGTGGAGGTCGACGACGTCGAGTTCGAGGCCCGGGAGACCGAGGATCGGCAGTACTACATCCTCGACGCCGAGCAGAACCCCGTGGATGACACCACCGTCGTCGTCTCAGGGGACGCCTCCGAGGAGGACTTCACCTTCGCGCTTGAAGAAGTCCTCGACGCGCTCGGTGAAGATCCCCGGGATGGCTCAGCCGCTGAGGGCACTGAGGATTCTGCAGGGGACGGCACCTCCGCTGGCCAGCAGCCCTCTGCTGATACCAGGGTCTGAGCCCGCGGCCTGAACCTGCCACCGGAGCCCGCCTCCGGAACCCACCGCCTGAACCTGCCAGCCGCACCCCACCACCAAGGAGCACCCTGTGATGACACCTTCCGACCACTCTTCCTCGAGTGCCGCCCCCGCTGCGGGGCCAGCCCCTGTCGAGGCCTCGGAGCTCACCCCCGCCCAGGTGTGGCAGCGCCTGCTCGAAGGCAACAGGCGATTCGTCGCAGGCGATGCGAACCACCCCAATCAGGATTCGGCGCGCCGGTCTTCGCTCACCGAGTCGCAGCACCCGATCGCCGTCATCTTCGGCTGCTCCGATTCCCGGCTGGCCGCCGAGATCATCTTCGACGTCGGGCTGGGTGACGTCTTCGTCGTGCGCACCGCTGGCCAGGTGATCGACGACGCCGTGCTCGGCTCGCTCGAGTTCAGCGTTGATGAGCTCGGCGTCCCGCTCATCGTCGTGCTCGGACACGATTCCTGCGGAGCGGTGACCGCCACGATGAACGCCACAGACACCGCGACGACTCCGTCGGGCTTCGTGCGCGGCCTGGTCGAACGGATCACCCCCTCGGTGCTCTCCGCACGCCGGCAGGGCATGACCACGGTGAACGAGACCGTGGAAGAGCACGTCAAGCAGACGGCGGAGCGCATCAGGGACCACTCCCGGAGCATCCACGACGCCGTCGCCTCCGGCCGGACCGCCATCATGGGCGTGACCTACCGGCTGGACGAAGGACGCGCCGACGTCGTCTCCGCGATCGGGGATATCTGACCGGCACCGCTGCGGGTGTGCGCGCAATCGCCGGCGGTCCATAGAATGGGGGCATGACAGAAAACGCAGCACAGAACGAGTCCTCCGCCGACTACCGGATCGAGCACGACACGATGGGTGAGGTCAGGGTCCCCGTCGACGCGCTCTACAGCGCCCAGACGCAGCGTGCGGTCGAGAACTTCCCGATCTCCGGTCGCACCCTTGAGCGGGCCCATATCGAGGCGCTGGCGAGGGTGAAGAAGGCTGCGGCCAAGGCGAACCAGGAACTGGGCGTGCTCGACGGCGAGCTGGCCGAGGCGATCGTCGTCGCATCTGAGCAGGTGGAGACGGGCGATCTGGACGGTCACTTCCCGGTCGATGTCTTCCAGACAGGCTCAGGGACCAGCTCGAACATGAACACGAACGAGGTGCTGGCCACGCTGGCGAACAAGTACCTCGCTGACAAGGGCTCGGACAAGGAAGTCCACCCGAACGACCACGTCAACGCATCGCAGTCCTCCAATGACGTCTTCCCCACCTCGGTGCACGTCGCCGCGACCTCAGCGTTGGCCACAGACCTCAAGCCCGCCCTGACGTACCTGGCCGAAGCGCTCGAGGCGAAGGCCGGCGAGTTCGGCTCCGTGGTGAAGTCCGGGCGCGCCCACCTCATGGATGCCACGCCGGTCACCTTGGGCCAGGAGTTCGGCGGGTATGCCGCTCAGGTCCGCTACGGCATCGAGCGGATCGACTCCTCCCTCCCCCGCGTCGCTGAGGTCCCGCTGGGTGGCACGGCCGTGGGCACCGGCATCAACACGCCGCTGGGCTTCGCGGAGAAGGCCATCGCGCACCTGGCCAAAGACACCCACCTCCCGCTGACTGAAGCGCGCGACCACTTCGAAGCGCAGGCCAACCGCGATGGACTCGTGGAGGCCTCCGGCCAGCTGCGCAACATCGCGTACTCACTGATGAAGATCAACAATGACCTGCGCTGGATGGGATCGGGGCCGAACACCGGCCTGGGCGAGATCGCCATCCCGGACCTGCAGCCGGGCTCCTCGATCATGCCCGGCAAGGTGAATCCTGTGATCTGCGAGTCCGCGATCCAGGTGTGCGCCCAGGTGATCGGCAATGACACCACTGTCGCGCTGTCGTCGACGAACGGAGCGTTCGAGCTCAATGTCGGAATCCCGGTGATGGCAGCGAACCTGCTGGAGTCTGTCCGACTGCTGAAGAACATCAGCCACGTCATGGCCGACAAGATGATCTCCGGGCTCACCGCCAATGAAGAGCGTGCCGCGTTCCTCGCCGGTGCCTCCCCGTCCGTGGTCACCCCGCTGAACAAGTACATCGGCTACGAGGCTGCCGCGAAGATCGCCAAGCACGCGGTGAACAACAAGCTCACAGTGCGCGACGCCGTCGTGGATCTGGGCTACCTTGAGCGCGGGGAACTGACACAGGAGCAGCTCGATACGGCGCTCGACGTCATGTCCATGACCCACCCAGGCTGATCAGCCGTCGGTAGTCAGCCGGTCCGGCCGCCAAGTGCCTGGCGGCCGGACCGAGGCGTCACCCCTGCGGATGCATGGGAAAACGGGCAGGCGCACCCTCCTCCAGAGCACAGGCAATCCGCTGGCGGTGAGGCTCGACGAAAGGCTCTGGAAAGGCATCCGCGGAGAACCACGCTGCTTCGGTCGATTCGTCATCGGCGGCGAAGGGCTCACCCGAGACGTAGCCCATCTCGAAGGTCACGTCATGGAACCAGCATTCATCCCCATTGGGGAACGTCACCGGACCCCCATCGGACACCCCCGCGACTCTCAGCGGGCGGCACTCGATCCCGGTCTCCTCCCGTACCTCTCGCGCAGCAGCCGCCGCAGGGCTCTCCCCAGGCTCCAGAATGCCCGAGGTCGCGCTCCACAGGGCGTTGTCCGATCTCTTGACCAGCAGCACCTCAGGTGTTCGCAATGGCGTTCCGGCTGCGTGCCGGCGGACGACGACAGCAGTCACGCCGGGCAGGTAGAGCTGTTTGGTCCCGATATCGCGACGCAGCTCCTTGATGTACTCCGGTGTGGGCACCGCGCTCTCCTTCCGACGGCAAGTATCACCAGACTAGGGCCCGCCCCTGCTCCGCAGCGAGCGCACTGCCCGCCCCCAGCTCTGGCAGCCTCCACTGCCCGTCACCGTTCAGGACCCCCAGCAGAGCACGATGGCGCAGGCG
>DXGD01000029.1 GCA_019114115.1 Candidatus Nesterenkonia stercoripullorum | reverse complement strand
GCTCGCTCCACCGGCAGTGTCGCTGAACCTGATGCCGGAGCTGAAGGCCGTGAGGCCCGGCAGGCGCAACGTCTGCAGCGCTGGCTGCATGCGGCGGTCATGGCATGTGCCGAGGAGCTCGCCCAGGGAGGCCCGTCTCTCTGGCTGGAGGGTGGCGCCGCAGCCGGCGGACCTGACCTGGCTGCCGATGTGGCCGCCGATGTGGCCGCCGAAGTGGCCGCCGACCGCGCAACGGAGCTCGGGGAGCCCTCCACTGTGACTCCGCAGCCCCTCGACGGGACGATCGACCTGCGCAGCAGCGCTGTTCCCGGCCAGGCACAGGCCGATGCGTCGTCGTCGGTGGAGTGCCGCGTGCATATGTCCTACGGTCGCAGCCTCGACGTTCAGGGTGAGCCGTCAGTGGTCCCGGTGATGCTGAACCGGCTCCGCCAGATCCACCTGATGGCTCAGGCCTGATCGTGGCGGCGGCCGGCTAGCTCGACAGGCTGTGCGGCAGCCGCGCAGCCAGCCGGGCGACGACGGCGAGGTCCTGCCACGCCATGCCGGTGCCCTTGAACACGTTGGGGCGATCCTCGCGCCGCTGCACGTCCCCGCGGACCAGGTCCTGAAGTTCGTGCAGCTGGCGGAGTTCGATGAGTCCTTCAGCCTGCGCCAGGACGACGTCTCCTGCTTCGCGCCCAGCGGCCGAGTGCTCTTCCACCACGACCAGGGAACGCTGCAGCGAGCGCCCGTCCAGTTCTCGCCGGTCCGGCTCATGTGACCCCATCGCCGCGACGCAGGCGCCGTCGGCGACCAAGGCGCCGTCGAAGAGGGGCTCGGCGGACGAGGTGGCGCAGATGATGATGTCGGCTCCCGGGACATCCTCGACTGCGCTCCCGGCCCGGGCCGGGACGCCTCGCTCCTGCAGAGCGTCGACGGCTTGCTGAGTCCGTTCTGCATTGCGCCCGATGAGAGCGACGTCGGCGAGCTCCCGGATGAGGGCGACGGCGATGGCATGCTCGATCGCCTGCGGCCCGCTGCCGAAGATCACGGCACGCGAGGCATCCTCACGGGCCAGATGATCGCAGGCGACAGCGGTGACCGCCGGCGTCCGCAGAAGAGTCAGCGGAGAACCGTCCACGAGCAGCCGCGGGGTCAGCGTCGCCGCATCCATGAGCAGGTACTGCGCCTGAATGCGGGGCAAGCCCTGCGCCGGGTTCTCCGGCGCCACCGAGGCGATCTTGATCCCGACCCATTCCTGAAGGGAGGACGGCATCAGCAGCAGGTGGCCGTTCCCGGCGGAGACATGCGAGCGTGGCGGGTCCTCGGCGGGCACGAACTCCGAGAGAAGCGCCTCCGCGATAGCCTCGCGCGCCGCATCCCGGTCCACGGCTTCGGCTAGCTCCTCGGCGGAGACGAACCGCATCTGCGTACCGGGCATCTGCAGATCCTGCGTCGCGGAGCCCGTCGCCTGGGCGCTCGGTGTCCGGAGATCCTGCATAGGCGAATTCACTGTGCCTCCTCGGTGACGTTGGAACGGGCCTCGGCTTCCTCGCGACGTCGCAGCCGTTCGGCTTCCCCTCGCACCACAGGCCGGGCGAAAAGCACTGCGACCAGCGAGATCGTGGCCAGCACGGCGAGGTAGATCGCGATGGGCCCCCAGGCGTTGTCGTACCGGGAGAGCAGCCAGGTGGCGATCAGCGGCGCGGTGCCGCCGGCAAGCGCGGCACCGATCTGGTAGCCCAGGGTGACGCCCGTGTAGCGGACCCGGGTGCTGAAGATCTCCGACATCAGGGTCCCCAGCGTCGCGGTGACAGGGGGCCACACGACGCCCAGGCCGATGATGACGGCGGCGTAGACCGCCCAGTCGAGCTGAAGGCCCAAGAGCAGGAAGAAGGGTGCTGCGAACGCGGCAATCAGGACAGTTCCGACCATGAACACGGCCGGCCTGCCGAGCCGATCGGAGATCGACCCCATCACGGGGATGGCGATGGTGGAGATGAGCGCTCCGGCGCTGACGGCGTTGAGCACCACGGACTGCTCGAAATCGAGCACACCGGTGGCATAGGAGACGACGAAGGTGGCGAAGATGTAGAACGGAGCGGTCTCGATGATCTTCGCCCCGATGGCGACCAGCACGGAACGCCAGTGGTCGCGGAGGGTGTCCTTGATGGGCAGTTTCGCGATCGTCCCGCTGGCCTTGGCCTCGCGGAACGCCGGAGTGTCGGCCAGTCCGCTGCGGATCCACAGGCCGACGAAGACGAGCACGATGGAGGCGATGAACGGCAGGCGCCATCCCCACGCCTCAAACTGTTCATCCGGGAGCATGCTGACCAGGGAGAAAGCCACGGTGGACATCAGCATTCCGATGGTGATCCCCATCTGCGGCACGGAGCCGAAGAAGCCGCGCCGGTGCTCCGGCGCATATTCGTAGGCCAGCAGCAGGGCTCCGCCCCATTCGCCGCCGATCGCCAGCCCCTGCACGATGCGGCAGAGGATGAGCAGGATCGGCGCGAGGACGCCCACTTGGGCATAGGTCGGAAGCAGCCCGATGGCGACCGTTGCGCCTCCCATGAGCGAGAGGGTGATGACCAGCGTCTTCTTACGTCCGATGCGGTCCCCGATATGGGAGAAGACGATTCCGCCGAAGGGCCGTATGAAGAAGGTCAGCGAGAGGGAGATATAGGACAGCATGAGCGAGACGAGCGGGTCCTGGGTAGGGAAGAAGTAGCGGTCGAAGATGATCGCTGCCGCAGTCGCGTAGAGGAAGAAGTCGAACCACTCGATCGCGCTGCCGCTCAGACTGCCGATCAGTACGCGTCGGTTGGTCGCAGGTTTCCCCGCGACGGAGTGGGTGGCGGGCATAGAGGAGCCTTTGGGAATCGGCCGGGTCTCGTAGGCATCTCACGGAATGAGGTGCTCACGCATCGACGTGAAGTGTATCACGTGCAATGTACAATGGTACCTATAGCGAATGTCGCTGATATTGCTGAGGCATTGTCGAGATGTTTCGGTTGCTGCTGGTAGAAGTCCAGCTCACGCGAGCGCTCAGACGCCAGTCAGGACAGCGCGGACGACTCCGCATCTTCGGCTCGGCCCGACCATACACCGCGTATATGCCCCAGGTGCTGCGTCATCAGCTCGCGTATCGCGTGCGGATCACGTGCTTCGACGGCGTCGACGATGTCGTGGTGCTCCTGTGCCGTCTCCAGCAAGTGACCAGAGGCGTAGAGATCGCGCAGGCCATAGAGGCGCGTCATGCCGCGCAGTCTGCGCACCTCGTCCACGAGCACCTCGTTGCCGCCGAGGGAGAGCAGCTTCAGGTGGAACTGCGTGTCCGCGGCGATGAACTCACGCAGTTCACCGGCGGCAGCGCACGTGTTCAGGGTCGAGGCGAGCTTGCGCAGCTCGGCGACGTCGTCCGCGCTCGCGGTGGTGGCGGCACGCTCTGAGGCCGGGACCTCAATGAGCTCCCGGAGCTCGGTGATATCGGTCAGCGTCTTATCGCTGAGCTCGAGAACCCGGTAGCCGCGGTGCCGGAGCACTTCCACGAGCCCTTCAGTGGCCAGCTCCATCATGGCCTCGCGGACGGGGGTGGCGGAGACCGCGAGCCGTTGCGCCAATGCGGGGGCGGAATAGACGACGCCGGGTTCGAGCTCACCGACTATGAGGGCTTCACGCAGGACGTCGGTGACGCGGGTCCGCAGGCTCGACGAGTTGCCCATCGACCCCAGGATGCGTGGTGTCCCTGTGGTGGTCGCCTCGCCGAGATCCTCTGTGCGCATACTTCACAGACTATGCCAATGAGCTCGGTGAGGTGCTGTGTTTCGCCTGCTGGCCTGGGGGAGCGGGCCGGAGCGTGCTGCGGATCCCAGGGTGCACTGATCGGTGGTGGTGAACAATGGCAGATGCTCAGCAGTCGGTGGTGCTCAGACGTCGGCCTCTGAGGACGGGATCACCAGACGGCCCATCACCAGCCGGTGCAGGACTCCGCCGGCGAGTGCTCCCAGGACCCAGGCGAAGCCGTTGAAGTCCGCCAGCGCCGGAGTCCACACCAGGGCTAGCGACAGGACCGCTGAGATGGCGAAGGCGACGATGGCCCGCCGGTTCCAGCCTCGCACGAACCAGTAGGCGCCGTCGGGGTTGGAGGAGTAGAGGTCCTGGAGGTTCAGCTTCTGCTTCCGCACGTTGTAGTAGTCGGCGATGATGATCCCGTAGAGCGGTGCCAGCAGGGCGCCGAGGGTGTCGACGAACGTCGGGAGTCCGATCTCGTCGATCACCGCGACCCACAGACCTCCGATGATGAAGCCTGCGCCGGCGATGACCCAGCTCGCCCGGGAGAACGTGAAGCGCCTCGGGCTCAGATTCGACAGCGAGTACACCGGCGGGATGAAGTTCGCGACCACGTTGATGCCGACCGTGGCCACCAGGAAGGTGATGGCGGCAAGGATCGTCAGCGCGGTGTTGTCCACTGCGGCGACGATATCGGTGGGGTTGGTCATCGGCTCGCCCTGGCCCTCCTGGTACAGGACGTAGGAGCCGGCCGTGATGAACACGGAGAGGAAGGTGAACAGTGCCAGGCTCAGCGGCAGGCCGGTGAAGTTGCCGACCCGCATCGCCCGGTCGGTGCGCACGTTCCGGGCGAAGTCCCCGTAGTTGATGACCACTGCCGCGAAGTAGGCGATCATCGTGCCCATGACGCCGAAGAACGCCGAGATCCATGTCCAGCCGGTCACATCGGCCTGTGAGAACACATTGGCTACCGCATCGGGCAGTTCAGACCCGATCTGCACCCAGATGGCGACGACGAGGGCGATCATCACGACGTAGACCGCCGGGCCGGCGATGTTCAGGAACGTGCCGATGCGGTCGATCCCTCCGGCGAACAGCAGAACCTGCAGCCCAGAGGCGATGATGTAGGAGACCCACGAGATCGTGTCGAGTCCGAGGAACTGGCCCCCGCCGGGCGAGCCCAGCGATGCGTTGAGCGCCAGCGCTATCGCAGTCGAGGCGAAGTAGGTCTGCGCCCCGTACCAGAAGATGGCTACGATCGCCCGCAGCATGGCGGGGAAGTGAGCCCCGTGAATGCCCATAGAGGCCCGCGAGAGCACCGGGTAGGGGAAGCCGTATTTTACGCTGGGCCGGCCGCTGAGATCGACCAGCACCTGCACCACGAACCCGGACAGAATGATGGCGGCGAACACGGCCCAACCGTTGATTCCCGCGGTGATGAACAAGCTGGCAGCGAGAGTATATCCGGCGAGTGACTGGATATCGTTGGACCACACATTGAAGATTTCGAACCATCCCCAGCGTCGCTGAGATGACTTCAGCGGTTTGAGCTCTTCGTTGATGAGACGCGGGTCCGGGTGAGTTAGCTCAAGCTGGTCATCGCGGAGCGGTTGATGATGCGTGGCCATTGCGTTCCCCTCACGGCAGCCAAGGATTCAAAGCGAGCGAGCAAATAGGTTCAGCGAGTGACTGGACACTACCACAGGATATGCGCTACAAAGTGTGATTCCGGGCCACACCGCAGTACGTGGCGAGCTCACTTTCTGGACATTGTGACAGTAGCCGACGCCTATTTCGGGCAGATTTCGGCTACACGACGCCGCGCTTCTCCATGTAGGTGCGCACCCGGGGGTCGGCCAGCAGCGGGCCGTGGACTTGAAGGACGTTCATGCCGGAGTTGACGTTGGCTTCGAGGATGACCGGCCCGGTGGGGCTGATGATGATGTCCCAGCCGATGTATTCCATGAAGTTCAGCCGGTTGGCCGCCTCGAGAACGAGTTCCTTGGTCTCTTCCCAGAACGGCACGTGGGCGCCTTCGATCTGACCGCCGCTGTCGGGGTGGACGGTATGCCAGACGGGCGTGCGATCGTCGGGGAGCTGGCCAGCCCGGCTGAGGGTGCCGGTGTCGATATCGACCTTGGCGCTGAGGCCGCCCTGGGTCCAGTTGTCCACGTGATTCGACAGTGATGTCCCGATCCGCTGGACGGCGACGGCGATGAAAGGCTCCTTGTTGCGCGTCATGTCCGGCAGGGTCAGCACCCGGAGAGTGTTGGTGGCCTGCGGGTGCAGCGCGGCCTGTTCCTCCGCCTGAGGCACCGCGGTCTCGAAGAGCATCGGGCGCTTGCGGCGTTCGATCCACTCCCGGATCTCGGAGATCGGGGTCGGCTCCCCGTTCATGACGTAGCCGTCCTCGGTGCGCCGGATCGCGCGGACCCATCGTCCCTCGGCCCCGCGCGCGGGCTTGACGAAGATGCGCTGGCCCACCTCCATGCGCGTGTCGAGGAACTCCT
>DXGD01000276.1 GCA_019114115.1 Candidatus Nesterenkonia stercoripullorum | reverse complement strand
GCAGAGTGCTGACTACGGCGCTGAGCAGGATCTCGACTACTCGGCTGAGCAGGCAGTTGAGACCGAGGATGTCTCGCAGGATGGTGGCGAGGCAGGCGACATCGTCCCGGCTTCGACCACTAGCGAATCATCGTCCGGCGGCGACGGCTCTGTCGTCGGGGCTGCTCACGACGGCCTTGGCACCCCCTACGTGTGGGGTGGCAAGGACGCCAGCGGCTGGGACTGCTCCGGCTTTGCTTCCTGGGCATACGCTCAGGCCGGCAAGGACATCCCGAGCAACACTTACGCCATGATGGACTCCATGGAGCAGGTCTCCGAGCCGTCCCCGGGTGACCTCGTCATCCAGAACGGTGGCGCTCACGTGGCCATCTACGTGGGCAACGGCCAGCTCATCGGCGCGAACAACCCGGGTGTGGGTACCACGATGTACTCGCTGGACTCCCCGTACTGGCAGACCGATATGTTCCTGACTGCCTGATAGAGCGGGCAGCCAGAGCATAGCCTCTGCTTTTCGACGACTGTGGGCGTCCCCTTCGAATGCTTCGGAGGGGACGCCCACAGTCTTTTGTGTCAGGGGACACAATGTTTCTGTGCTGATGCGTCTATATTGTCTGTGTGGAGTACAGCATGCGCACGCTGGTGCTCAACGCGGGGTACGAGCCGTTGAGCATCGTCACGGCACGCCGTGCGGCCCTTCTGGTGCTGCGCGGCAAGGCGAGCGTGCTCGCAGAAGAAGGCGTGCCGATCACATCCCCCGGGGTGAGCCTGCCCCGGCCCGCCGTCATCATCCTGCACCGGTACGTGAGGATCTCGCGACGCCGCCCGGGTCCGCCCTCGCGCCGGGTCATTCTGCGCCGGGACAGCCGGGTCTGCGCGTACTGCCTCAGGCCAGCCGCAACAGTGGACCACGTCGTCCCGCGATCGAAGGGCGGGGGGTCCAGCTGGGAGAACCTGGTGGCCTGCTGCGGCCCCTGCAATATCCGCAAAGGCAATAAATCACTGGATGAGCTCGGCTGGAGGCTTCAGATCACACCTGGCCGCCCGGCCCCTCAGCCGTGGCTGGGCGCGGACATCGATTCACCCCGGGAGGTGTGGAAGCCCTATCTCCGCTATGCAGCCCCCTGATGGGCCCGTACCCCGCGTTCCGCGGGTCACTGAGGCGGTCCTGCTCGCCGGTGGCAGAGGGAGCCGCTTGGGCGGGGTCGAGAAGGCCGAGCTCGAGGTGGCGGGCCGCCCGCTGGTGGCGCAGTGGTGTGCGGCGCTCGCTGAGCGGGGGATCACCGTCGCCGTCATCGGTCCCTCTCGCCTGGCGCCGTTGCTGCCCCCGGGGACCATGCTCACCCGAGAGGAGCCGCGTTTCTCGGGGCCAGCTTCCGCGCTGTATGCGGGGTGGACTGCACTGGAGGCTGGTCGCGGCGAAACGGCTCCGGTGCGAGCGGATGGCGTACGCGGTGGCGAGTACCTTGCTGTGCTGGCCGTCGACATCGTGGAACCCGTGGCGCTGCTGGACTGGCTCTTCGCGCAGCTTCATCTCAACGGTGCGGCGGGCGCGCTCGTCCCCGTCGATCGCAGCGGCAAGGACCAGCTCACCTGTTCTCTCCACGCGCTAGGGCCACTGCGCAGCCGCATGGCCGGTGTGGGGCCGGATGACGTCGTGGGGTCCTCGCTGCGGAGGCTGCTGCTTGCCGAGGACCGCTCTAGCGGGAATCGCGCAGACCTCACGGTGGCCCGGCCGGTCCTGCCCAACCAGTTGGGAGCTGATGTGGACACCCCCGACGACGCGCAACGACTGGGCGTCCGGGCTCCGGGCTCGTTTCCGGACCCAGCTCAGGACTCGGAGCCGAACCCCGGGCGCGGCGACCACTAGGCCGTGAAGAGCTTCACCGCATTGCTGAGGGTCTGCAGGATGCCGTAGCCCAAGGGGATCGTCACGACGAGCCAGGCGACCCACACCGGGACGGAGGGCTCGGCGCTCCGGACGCTCTCCTCTGCGGTGCTCTCCGCTGCAGGGCTCCCCTCCCCGGTGCCCTGCGCTGCAGCGCTCTGCGAGACTTTCGTCCTGACGCCTCCACGGCCTTCTGCCTCCTGGTCCGCACTCTGCGAGCGTGATGCGGTGCTCGCACCGCCGTCCTGTGGGTCCTGTGTTTCTTGGGTGCCCGGGGTGCCCGTCGAGCTGGTGTCCATATGGTGCTTGGCGGCTACGGGGCGGACCAGGATGTTCGCGAGGAGTCCGACAGCCAGCAGGACGACCATGGTCAGCAGGGCCGGGCGGTAGTCCGCCGCGGTGAGCTCGCCCGGAGTCCCTCGTGCGTCGAGGAACCCGTTGATGATCAGCGGACCGGCGACGCCCGCGCAGGACCACGCGGTCAGCAGGCGGCCGTGGATGGCCCCCACCTGGAACGTGCCGAAGAGGTCGCGCAGGTATGCGGGGATCGTGGCGAACCCGCCGCCGTAGAAGCTCAGGATGATGCCGGAGAGCAGGATGAACAGGACCAGTGAGGTGCTGCCCCAGACGGCCAGCGCGAAGTAGAGCGCGACGCCGGCACCCAGGTACAGCAGGTAGATGTTCTTCCGCCCGACGATGTCCGAGGTGGAGGACCACACGAAACGCCCAGCCATGTTGGTCAGGCTGAGGAAGCCGACGAAGCCGGCTGCGGCGGCACCTGCGATGGCGGTCTGGCCGTCGTCGCCGCGGAAGAAGTCGGAGATCATCGGGGAGGCCTGCTCGAGGATCCCGATGCCGGCGGTGACATTGCAGAACAGGACGATCCACAGCAGCCAGAACTGCCGTGTGGTGATGGCCGTGTTGGCGCGGACGTGGCCGGAGGTGATCATCGGCTTCTTCTTCACCGTGGACGGGTCGAACCCCTCAGGCTTCCAGTCAGGCGCCGGGACGCGCACGATCCAGGCTCCGAAGAGCATGATGACCAGGTAGATCGCTCCCAAGGTCAGGAAGAGCCCGCCCACAGCCTGGCCCGAGTAGGCGCCCTCCTCGGCTGGGCCGCCGTTGTAGAGTTCCAGCAGCGTGGAGGACAGCGGGCTGGCGACCATGGCGCCGCCGCCGAAGCCCATGATCG
>DXGD01000275.1 GCA_019114115.1 Candidatus Nesterenkonia stercoripullorum | reverse complement strand
GCCCGCCTCGATGGCTCGCTCGTCAGGAGCGTAGTCGCCCCGATGCAGGTCGAAATCCTCACCCCCGGGAGTCTTCGTGCCGAGCCGGAACATCGCACCGGGGATCTCGTTGGTCATCCAGGCGAAGTCCTCTCCTCCCATGGACTGCTCGGCCAGGATGACGGAGTCCTCACCGAGCACTTCACGGCTGGCCGCCTCGATCAGCATCGTCTCCCGCTCAGCGTTGATCACCGGCGGCACGCCACGCACATGCTCCACGGAGACGTCGACGCCGAAGGGTGCCGCCACCTGCTCGATCACCTCGGTGACCATGTCGCCAGCGGTGCGCCAGGCGTCGGCGTCGAGCACGCGCATCGTACCGGTGAGCTGCCCCACTGAGGGAATGGCGTTGTGGGCGCTGCCGGCTTGAATGTGCCCCCATACCAGCGACACGACCGAGCGCACGTCGATGCGCCGCGAGAGCACGGCAGGCACTGTCGTGGCCAGGTGGCCCAGGGCGCTGACCACGTCCTCGGTCAGATGCGGCCTGGAGGTGTGGCCGCCGTGCCCTGCCACCTCCACTTTCACCACGTCAGCCGCGGAAGTGATCGCGCCGATGCGCGTGCCCACATGACCGAGTTCCAGCCTGGGGTCGCAGTGCAGGGCGAAGACCCGGGGCAGCGAGGAGAGCAGCCCCTGCCGGATGACTTCTTGAGCACCCCCGGGCATCGTCTCTTCGGCCGGCTGGAAGATCACCCGGATCCGACCCTGCGGCTCGTGCCCCAGCGCAGCGGCCGCCTGCTGCCGGCGGTGCAGGCCGACGGCGAGCCCGAGCATGACCGTGGTGTGGATGTCGTGACCGCATGAATGCGCGACGCCGTCGTGCCTCGAGGCGTAGGGCAGCCCGGTGAGCTCCGTCACCGGCAACGCGTCGATATCACCCCGGAATCCGGCCACCAGCGGGCCCGATCCGATGTCTACGTAGAGTCCCGTCGTATCAGGCAGCATCTCCGGCTCCAGCCCAGCATCACGAAGCCAGCCCACGAGCTTCTCCGTGGTGCGGACCTCCTGCCAGGAGAGCTCAGGGTCGGCGTGCAGCTCACGACGGCGTTCTTGAAGCCACTGGCCGAGCTCATCGGCGAGCGAGCCGGCTCCGGCTGGCGGGCCCTGCTCCTGCGCGGACGGAACGGGGGCCGGCGGACTGGGCACAGACGCGGCCCCCTCAGCGCCGGGTGCGCTGGACGCTGCCTCATAGGACATCGGAGTCTCCTTTCGCCTGGAGCGCCTCCACGGCGCGCTTGACCGACTGGGCATGATCGGTCGTGGTGACCAACAGCGCGTCGGGAGTATCGACGACGACGATGTTCTCGATCCCGATGAGCGCGACCACACGCTGAGTATCCGAGACCACCACACCCGAGGACTCATCAGAATAGACGCGTGCCTTCTCACCCAGGACTGTCATCGACTCTTCGTGTGCGGCCGGGTTCAAACGGGCGATCGCCGCGAAGTCGCCGACATCGTCCCAGGTGAACTCCCCCGGGATGACGGCGACGTCCCCGGCTGCGGCGGCGGGTTCGGCAACGGCGTAGTCGACCGCCGTCTTGGGAAGCTGCGGCCACACCCGCGCCATCGTCGTGTCCCGGTCCGGCGTGTCCCATGCGGCGGCGATCTCCATCAGGCCGGCGTAGAGCTCGGGCTCGGCCTGCTCCAGATGAGAGAGCATCAGAGAGACCGGAGCGACGAACATTCCCGCGTTCCACAGGTAGTCGCCGGAGGCGACATACTGCTCCGCGACCGGCGCGGCGGGCTTCTCCACGAATTCCGCCACCTGATGCGCATTCGGCGCCCCGCTGACGGGAAGCTTGGCACCCCGGCGGATATAGCCGAACCCTGTGGAAGGGTGGGTCGGCCGGATGCCGATGGTGACGATCTTGGAAGCTGCCGCGGTGTACACAGCCTCCCGTACCGCCTCCTGGAAGAGTTCGACCGGCGCAATGACCTGGTCTGCGGCGAAGGAGCCCATGATCGTGTCCGGGTTTCGCCGGTGCAGGATCGCAGCGGCGAGGCAGATGGCCGCGGCGGAGTCCTTCGGCTCCGGCTCCAGCACAAGGTCCGCGTCGTCGAGCTCTGGAATCTGCTCCCGCACGGCCTCTCCATGAGATGCACCTGTGACAACCATCACGTGTTCGCCGGTCAGTGGCGCGAGACGTTCATAGGTTCCGCGGATGAGCGTAGTGCCCGATCCGGTCAGATCGTGCAGGAATTTCGGGGCACTGGCACGCGAGAGCGGCCAGAGCCGCGTCCCCACACCGCCTGCCGGGATCACCGTGTAGAACCTGTCGAGAGGCCCTGTCGCTGCTGATGTCACCCCACCAGGGTACGGGGTGCGCGCCGATGATGACGCGCTCGCCTGGGATGCATCTCCCGCAGGAGGACCTGCCCGCCCTCTAGTGACCAAGAACAACGTGGTGAGAAGGCTGCTTTTCGGCAATGGGCCATTCTGCGCGCTACGATGTTCTGCGCAACATTGGGCGTGAAGACGACGCCGCGGCCCTCACCGATCACACCTGTGGCGTACTCTTATAGGTGAGATCGCACTCGCACCGGCGTCACACTAGTACCCGCACCGCAGACCTGCGATCGACAGGGGCATCGCACGACGATGCGGTGGCGGGGCGCCATGCGACGATGCAGGGAGGTTGAGACAAGGTGACGCAAACAAAAGGCACCCTCTACAAGGGCCGCGAAGGCATGTGGTCCTGGGTGGGGCACCGGGTAACCGGTGTCGGCATATTCTTCTTTCTTCTGGTGCACGTACTGGACACCTCTCTGGTGCGTGTATCGCCGGAAGCCTACGACGCCGTCATCGGCGCGTATAAGAACCCGATCATGATCCTCGGGGAGATCGGGCTCGTCGGCGCCATCGTCTTTCACGCCTTCAACGGCCTGCGCATCATCCTGGTCGACTTCTGGAAGAAGGGGACCAAGTACCACAAGCAGCTGCTGTGGGGCGTCCTCGCCGTGTGGCTCGTGGTGATGATCGGGTTCACCGCACGTCACCTGATGCTGTTCCTCGACGGCTGGGAAGGTTTCTAAGTCATGAGCACTACCAACTCTGAAGCGCTGCTTCCGGCACACGGCATCGAGGCACCTCGATCCCGGCGCATCGACCCCAAGTACCTGCGGTCCTCGGCATCCAGCGGAAGCTTCGAGATGGTCGCATGGGTCTTCATGCGAGCCTCCGGAGCGGCCCTCGTGGTGCTGATCTTCGTGCACCTGTGGGTCAACCTCATGGTGGGCGACGGCATCCACCAGATCGACTTCGCGTTCGTCGCTGGGAAATGGGCGAACCCGGTCTGGCAGTTCTGGGACCTGACCATGCTGTGGCTGGCCATGCTCCACGGCACTAACGGCATGCGCACCATCATCAACGACTACGCGGAGAAGAGCTCCACACGCGTCTGGCTCAAGGGCATCCTCTATGTCTCCTCCGCAGTCGTGGTCATCCTGGGCACGATGGTGATCTTCACCTTCGAGCCGTGCCTGACGGACTCCGCCGGGCAGCTGCTCGACACCGCACCGTCGTTCTGCCACTCCTCGTGACCTGCGCCGGG
>DXGD01000274.1 GCA_019114115.1 Candidatus Nesterenkonia stercoripullorum | reverse complement strand
GGGAGGTGGCCGACCACTTCGGGATCACGCAGAAGGCTCCGCATGCCGCGATCCTGAAGGTCACCACTACGAACATCTGTGGTTCGGATCAGCATATGGTCCGCGGCCGCACTACTGCACCTGAGGGCCTGATCCTCGGTCACGAGATCACCGGCGAAGTCGTCGAGGTCGGCCCCGACGTCGAATTCGTCAAGGTCGGGGATATCTGCTCAGTGCCGTTCAACATTGCCTGCGGGCGCTGCCGGAACTGCAAGGAACGCAAGACCGGCATCTGCCTCAATGTGAATCCTGACCGCCCGGGAAGCGCCTACGGGTACGTCGATATGGGCGGCTGGGTCGGCGGGCAGGCCGAGTACGTCCTGGTCCCCTATGCAGACTGGAACCTCCTGCGCTTCCCCGACCGGGATCAGGCTCTGGAGAAGATCCTGGACCTCACGATGCTCTCCGATATCTTCCCCACCGGCTTCCATGGCGCGTACACCGCAGGCGTCGGGCCGGGCTCCACAGTGTACGTCGCTGGGGCAGGCCCGGTCGGGCTGGCAGCCGCTGTCGGCGCTCAGCTGCTGGGTGCGGCCGTGGTGATCGTCGGAGACCTCAATGAGGATCGGCTGGCGCAGGCCCGGTCCTTCGGCGCCGAGACCGTCGATGTCTCCCGCGGGGATCCCAAGGACCAGATCGAGCAGATCCTGGGCGTTCCGGAGGTCGACGCCGCCGTCGACGCCGTGGGCTTCGAAGCTCGCGGGCACGGCTCCGACGCCTCCCACGAGGCTCCGGCGACTGTGTTGAACTCGATCTTCGACATCACCGCGGCCGGTGGCGGCGTCGGGATCCCCGGGCTCTATGTCACCGGCGATCCCGGTGGCGTCGACGAGGCCGCTAAAGTGGGGGCCCTCTCCCTGCGGCTCGGGCTGGGCTGGGCCAAGTCCCTGACCTTCACCACAGGGCAGTGCCCGGTGATGAGCTACAACCATCAGCTCATGCAGGCGATCCTGCACGATAAAGTCGAGATCGCCAAGGCCGTCAATGCCACGCCCATTTCCCTTGAGGACGCTCCGCGAGGCTATGCGGAGTTCGACGAGGGCGCGGCGCGGAAGTACGTCCTCGATCCGAATGGGTACATCTCATCGAATTGAGTCATCACGGTGAGCCAGGGCCCGTCGAGCGGTCGGCACCTCAGTCTCCGCTCGGCGGTTCTTGACGCCCAGGAGGGCTCGTCGCCGTAGACGGGGACCTCGGGGCGAATCAGTCCGCCTGAGGTTCTGCTGTGGCGCGGCCTGACGCAGCCCGCCCACGTCCACGGTCCCGGAAGGCAGCGGTCAGCAAGGCCCAGACCACGATCACCGCGAGGAGTTCCACGAGCAGATAGACGGGCCAGGGTCCGAGGACGTCCAGTAGCGAGGCACCCGGGGGCTTGGCGTTCAGATATCCGTAGTTGGTACCAAGCAGCAGATTCGCGCCAAAGGCGACGGCAGCCCACAGCACCGTGATCGCCAGCGTCACGACGTACCCGCGCCAGGTGGGTCGCATGCTGAAGCCCGCGAGCAGAAAGAGCGGCGCCCACATCACCAGCACATGCGGCGCCCAGAAGGAGGCGAACTCCACTAGGTAGGAGCCCTCTGCCGGGTTCACGTCGGGAGTGAGCATGGGCTGGATATTCAGCGTCAGTCCCCAGTAGAACGTGACTGCCACGGCCCACGGCCTGCGGGTCCACAGGGCGTATATCACGATCACCCGCAGGACATCGGAGAAGTGCAGCGGCAGGGACTTCTCCAGCTCGAATCGGGCGGGCAACAGCCAGTACACCTGAAAGGCCACGGTGACGACGAGAAGCAGCATGGCCAGCACGCGCGACGTGCTCTTCGCTGCGGCCATCCCCGCCGTCCGCCTGCCCCACCACACCAGCAGCACCGCACCGACGCAGGTCAGGCCAAGGACGGCGATGTGCTCGGGACTCCAATGCTCGAGCCTGCCTGAGGACGCGCCGAAGACGCCTAACAGCACAGAGTCGGGGCCCGCGGGGTCCATGATCTGACGGTATCAGCGCTCAACGCGTCGCGGGCGGAAGCAGCCGCGCCAAAGGTGCCTCCACCGCAGGCGCTGCGGTGGACAGGGCGGCGCAGACGCTGGGAGCTACGCTCAGCCGTCGATGCGCCCGCCGCCGAGGCGCCCGTCTCCGGTGTGCTGGTCGCCGGGCAGCCCGCCGTCGGGCTGGGTGTGGAATCTCGCGCCGGTCTCGTTGAAGATGCTGATGATCTCGGTGTCCTCCGGCCCCACCGCGGTCAGTGCATGCGGAGTGAGCGTATCGAATTCGGCCGCCTCTCCCTTGTGCAGGACGATCTCCCGCTCACCGAGCTGGAGTCGCATCCGGCCGCTGAGCACGTAGAGCCATTCGTACCCCTGGTGCATCTGCAGATCATCCAGCGCGACCCGCGGCATGGGCCGGTAGTGCATCTTATAGGTGTGCACGGCCGATGATTCCTCGGACAGCGGGTGGACGCTGACCGCCCCACTGGTCCATCCCTCCCGGCGGACCCGAGGATCATCCGGCTGCTGGATGAGCAGATCGTCGATACTGATGCCCAGCTTCCTCGTCAGCGGCAGGAGGAGATCCAGTGAGGCCTGCCGCTTGCCGGACTCGAGGCGTGAGAGCGTACTGGCCGAGATACTCGCTGCGGTCGCGAGGCGCTCAAGCGTCCACCCCTTTGAGGTCCGGGCAGCTCGTAACCTCAACCCGACTTGTGAGAGTT
>DXGD01000028.1 GCA_019114115.1 Candidatus Nesterenkonia stercoripullorum | reverse complement strand
CCCGGATCAGCAGAGTGAGCTCTTCCGGGTCGGTGAGATTCGGCGGAGCCTGGATATGCGCCTGCTCGCCCATCACCAGCCGAGCGACGGCGACCGCGGCGATGTACTGATCTGTGGCAAGGTCCGGCTCGTTCTGCATCGCAGTGCGAGGCTTGGCCCGGAAGTTCTGGATGATGACTTCGTGCACGTGCCCCCACGTGGCCTGCGCATCGGCCAGCGCGAACAGGGAATCTGCCCGATCGGCGAGCGTCTCTCCGATGCCCAGCAGAATGCCGGTGGTGAAGGGGATCCGGGATCGGCCGGCGTCGTCGATCACGCGCAGCCGCAGGGCGGGGTCCTTGTCCGGGGAGCCGTAGTGGGCCCCACCTGGCTCGGACCACAGTGCGCGCGATGTGGTCTCCAGCATCATCCCCATAGACGGCGACAACCGGCGCAGGCGCTGCATCTCCGGCCACGTCATGACTCCTGGGTTCAGATGGGGCAACAGCCCGGTCTCACGCAGCACCAGTTCGGCCACCTCGCCGAGGTATTCGAGGGTGGAACTGAACCCGTGGGCCTGCAACCATTCTCCTGCCACATCCCAGCGATCTTCAGGCCGGTCCCCGAGGGTGAACAGCGCCTCCTTGCAGCCCATGGCCGCACCCTCGCGGGCGATCTCCAGTACCTCTTCAGGGCTCAGATACGGCTGGGCTCCCTTGGCGCGCAGGCCGCCGGGGGTGTCCACGAAGACGCAGTAGTGACAGCGATCGCGGCACAGCGTGGTCAAGGGGATGAAGACTTTGCGGGAGTACGTGATCGTGCGGCCCTCATGATCCCCTCGCGCTGCTGCTCCCGCATCGCGGAGGGCACCTGCTGCCTCGAGCAGGCGCTCGAGGTGATCCCCTCGGGCGCCAAGGAGCGCAGTGGCTCCGGCCCGGTCGATCGGTTGACCGGTCTGCAGCCTGTCCACGGCTTGGGCAACTTCCGCTGGTGGGATCGTCTCGGCATGTGCCGGGGGAGTGCGCTGGATGCTGACAGTCGTCATGCGACCTCTGCTTTCTTGCTCGACGATGGGCCAGTGCGGGGACCTTGGTTCAGAACAGCACGACTCTCGGCACCGAGGCCAGGGTGCACCGCGCGGAGGTCCTCTGCGGTGTCCACGTCACGCCGCAGGGACGACGTCGCCGGCACCGGCAACTCGAGATAGCCCGCGGCGCGGTGACGATCCGCGGAACCGGGCCCGAATTGGAGGCGGTGCGGAGCCTCTACGGTGTCGAGGGTGGTGATGAGCGTTGTGCCAGATCCCCAGAAGTCGCTGACCATTCCGCGCTCCACCCCGCGGGCGGCGTGCAGCGCGGAGCTGAGCTCTGCAGGATCGAGCGCGGGGATATCTCCCAGCAGCACGGCAATGGCAGCAGGGGGAGAGCCGCTCCGCTCTGCCTCCTTGATTCCCTGGGAAATCGCGGCGTTCAAGCGCGAGTGGGCGTGGTCGCCCACGCTGCTGGGCGCCCCCTGCAGGATGACCGCGCAGCGAGAATGGCTGCTCAGCTCCGGCGGGATCCAGCGGATCTCGTCGGTGACCAGCGTGACCTGACCGACGTCGGGGCAGTCCAGAGCGGCGGAGACAGTATCCGCGGCGATGGCGGTATTGAGCTGCTCGGAAGCTCCCAGCCGGCTCTTTCCGGTCCTCGGATCCCTGACGGGAATGACGAGCGTCCATCGTCGATCGGCTCGCCCTGCCTGCATAGCTCCTCCCTCTGTTCCTGCTGGTGGCGGAACCCGCCAGCATCTTTGGCCTGCGTCGTTCGTCCCGCCCTCACGTATGCTCGGCTAATATACTATGTGAGGAGCATCTCGTTAGAAGTCCTATCGAGCGCACTCACACTAGATGAGTATCGCTGTCATGTATTTTGTTATATAAATCGGACACGCGGATGTGGCGATAGTAGATACTATCGCCCTGACGGCACGACCACTCAATTTGATCGTGTTTATTAAGCCAGATAATATTTTTCGAAACTTGTTACAACAATTTTACTCTGATGAAACAATAGAAAATAGACGGGGAGGGTGGTATGGCAGACCGGCAACGCATAGCGATTCTGGGCGGCACAGGAAATCTGGGCTACGGGATGGCGGTCCGTCTCGCCCAGGCAGGGCATCCCGTCACAGTCGGGTCCCGCGACCCTGACCGGGCGCAGAAGGCCGCCCAGCGGGTCAAGGAGCTGATCCCGCAGGGTGAGGTCACCGGGGCGTCCAATGAAGACGCCGTCGAGTATGCCGACTACATCCTGATCGCGGTCCCCTTCGCCAGCCAGGCCTCCACGTTGAAAGCGGTGCAGGCGCATCTCGCTCAGGGGCAGATCGTCATTGACGCCTGTGTTCCCCTGTGCACCTCCATTGGCGGGAAGCCCACGCAGCTGGTCGGTGTGTGGCACGGCTCGTCAGCGGAGCAAGCTGCTGCCTTGGTACCCGAAGGCGTCTGTGTGGTGTCCGCCCTGCACACCCTCAGCGCCGACGATCTCGCCCAACCCGACCTGCCCATGGATCAGGACACCTTGATATGCGGTGATCGCAAAGCCGATAAGGAGGCAGTGACTGCGCTCCTGGGCGCTATTGAGGGGCTGCGCGTCATCGACGCGGGCCGCCTGGAGATGAGCAGAATGACCGAGTCTCTG
The DNA here is from genome assembly GCA_019114115.1 of Candidatus Nesterenkonia stercoripullorum. GTDB lineage: Bacteria > Actinomycetota > Actinomycetes > Actinomycetales > Micrococcaceae > Nesterenkonia > Nesterenkonia stercoripullorum. The sequence goes on along the minus strand of DXGD01000028.1, from coordinate 14,327 downwards.
ACGCCGCTTCTTATCGGCATCAACATCCGGTACAAAGTGCACTCCGGCTTCCGTGTGACGGGGATCTAGTTCTCCGCGCCCTCGATCATCCTCTGGTGAGAGGCAATCCACTGCTTCAGGCGATCAGTGCCCTCCGGAAGATCGTCGAGAAGATCGTGCACGAAGGCGTCATGGCCGTGCGTATCAATGGCATGCAGTGCTTCATGTAAATCGCCCGAGAGGACGGCGTCGCGCAGCCCCCGGTGCCGGCTGATATTGCTTTCGGGCGGCTCGATGGGGCGGAGTTTGCGCAGGTTCATGGACATGCACAATTTCACCTGCATCGTGATCTGCGTATAGCTGGTGATGATGCGTGAGTTTCCGCAGAGTCTCACGAGCTCAGTGTGGAATCCGTGACTCGCCTGGATTCTGTTGAATTCGTCGTCGCCGTGCCGGAATTCTTCCACCAGCCGCTCGAAAGCGGCGTCGAGCTCTGAGCTGTCTACCTTCTGCACATCCTCTGTGTATCGGTAGAGGTGCTCAACGGACATCCGTTCCAGGCCTTCGCGGAACGAGAGGATCTCGAACACATCATCTTGACTGAACGCTGCAACGCTGACCCCGGCCCGCGGACGGCGAACGAGGAGGCCGGAACCTTCGAGGATGCGCAGCCCTTCCCGCACCGGCGCGCGGGAGACCCCGAGGCGCTGACAGATGTGCTCCTCCACGAGCCTGTCGTTCGGGCGCAGTTCGCCGCGAAAGACCAGTTCGCTGATCTTCTCGGCAGCGAGTTCCGCCAGGCTCGGGCTCTCGATGCGTGAATCTGCCCAGCGCGCGGCTGATGCGTTCATACGACACGTTCCTCCCATCGGGGACATCATGCTACCCGTTCCTGCGGAAGGGTGCCGGGGCCTCTTCCACCTCGCCTCGGCGGCGATGAGCGACCAGCCGGATTTCAGTCTACGGTCCCGCGAAGTGAGGCGGGACACGGTATTCCCTGTCCATGCCGGGGTGTGCTGCCCGCTAGGTGCACGGTCCAGTGGTGACCGCCAACGGCACGATCGGCGCGGATTCGGGGCTGTCAGTTGACGTGGGTCGTTGAGCAGATCGATGGACTCCGGCACGAAGCACTCAGAAATCCATCGGGCAAGAAGTGTGCATGTGATGAAAATCTCGGCTATAGTCGACAATCGACAGTGATGTACAACACAGTGAGGTCGAGAATGTCGAACGCTTTCAGCCCGTCCGCCCCGCAATCCGGCCCCGGTGCCGGTCCGCTTTCCGGGATTACCGTCCTAGAGGTCGGAGTCTTCATCGCGGGTCCCTTCGCCACGATGCAGCTTGCCGATATGGGCGCTCGTGTCATCAAGATCGAGACACCGGGGAGCGGGGACTCCATGCGCTCCTCCGGCCCGTTCGTCGACGGCGAGTCCAGCCCCTTCATGCGCATCAACCGGAACAAAGAATCCATCACGCTGGACCTGAAGTCCGACTCCGGCAAAGAGGCGTTCCGTGATCTCATTGCCCATGCTGATGTGCTCGTGGAGAATCTGCGACCCGGCTCGTTGAAGAAGATGGGTCTGGGGTACGAGGACCTCAAGGACGAGTTCCCGGAGCTCATCTACGCCTCCGGCTCCGGGTGGGGTCAAGACGGCCCGCTTTCCTCCCTGGCCGGCCTGGACATCATGGCTCAGGCTCGCTCGGGTCTGATGAGCGTCACGGGATTCAAAGACCAGCCACCTGCGCGGGTCGGCGTTCCCATCTGCGACCTGACGACCGCCCTGTACATCACCATCGGCGTCGTGTCCGCCCTGTATGAGCGGCAGCGGTCCGGGCGCGGACAGTTCCTGGATGTCTCGCTCTTCGAGTCTGCAGTCTCGCTGGCGGTCTGGGAGGCGGGGAGCTACTTCGCCGAGGGCACGACGGGTGAGCCGAACGGATCAGCACATCCGCTCCAGGCTCCCTACCAGGCGGTGACGGCTAAGGACGGCTATGTCACCATCGGTGCCAACACGCAGCCGACGTGGATCCGTTTCTGCAAAGCGTTCAATTTCGCCGACCTGGAAACCAACGAGCTGTTCATCGAGCCGGCGACCCGGCTGGAGAACCGTGAGGCGCTGATCGCCATCATCGAGGAGCGCCTGGTCGGCTGGACAGTCGACGAAGTGGTCGAAGAGATGAACCGCGTGGGCGTCCCCGTCGCACCGATCAACGACTACAGCCAGGTCTTCACCGACGATCACCTGCAGGAGCGCGGCTACTTCTGGTCCTCAGATCATCCGCGGCTTGGGCAGATCGACCAGCTGGGCAACCCGATGCGCTTCTCGCGTTCGCAGATGAGGCAGGACAACGCTGGCCCCTCACTTGGTGCTGACACTGAGCGCGTGCTCGACGAGTTCACCGCACTGCGCAAGGCAGGTGTGTGATGAACGATTCTCAGCTGATCACGGAGGTGCAGGGCGCAGCTCTGCACGTCACCTTCAACCGTCCTGAGGCTCGCAACGCGATGACCTGGGAGATGTATCAAGGCCTCGCGGAGGCATGTACCCGGGTCGACGAGGACCCTGAGCTCAGGCTGATGGTCCTGCGCGGCGCCGGTGGTCGGGCGTTCGTCGCCGGCACTGACATCGCCCAGTTCAAGGGATTCTCGGGCGATGACGGCGTGGCGTACGAGGCACGTATCGATGAGGTCCTGGGGAGGCTCGCTGCCGTGACGAAGCCGGTGGTCGCCGTCATCGACGGTCACTGCGTCGGCGGCGGGCTCGGCATCGCGACCTGCGCGGACATCCGGGTGGCCTCCACCCGCGCGTCGTTCTCCGTCCCGATCGCTAAGACGCTGGGCAATACGCTCTCCGCTAATACCCTGCGGCGTCTCATCAGGGTGTTCGGGGAAGCCCGCGTGACGTCGATGCTCATGCTCTCTCGGCGTATCGATGCGCAGGAGGCACTGGTCAGCGGCTTCCTCACCGAGGTGACCGACGATCTGGATGCGGCCGCACAGCGCACTGCAGACCAGATCGGCGACGCCGCTCCCTTGACCCTCTGGTCGATCAAGGAAAATATCAGAAGACTGTATGCCGGTGAGGGGATCGACGATTCAGACGTCATCGGGACCGTCTACGGCAGCGCCGATTTCAGCGCCGCGGTCGAAGCGTTCCTGACGAAACAGTCCATGACATGGCAAGGCCGGTGACGGGGACCCCTTCCCGCACCGTGGACCTGCCTTCTTCGACGAGCACCTGATCTGAAAGGCCATGATGTCTTCTCGCAACTCGCTACTTCTCGCCTCAGGCCTAGCGGCGGCTTTCCTCGTATCCTCCTGCGGCGGAGAGCCGCCCTCGGGCGACCCTGAGGACTATCCGGAACAGGACATCGAGATCATCGTCGGTTTCGGACCCGGCGGCGGAACTGATGTCTTCGCCCGTCAGATCGCCCGTCAGATCGAGGAGAAGACGGGGGTGAATATCCAGATCAACAATATGGACGGTGCAGGCGGGGCTAACGCGATCCAGGCCGCCCAGGGGCGGTCCACTGACGGCTATACCTGGCTGGCAGACGCCTCCCTGGGCATCATCGCAGGCCGTGACGAGATGGACGGCGGCCCCCTCGGAGCCCTCCAGCCCGTGGCGCAGTTCGAGGACGAGATCTTCCAGCTCTTCACCCTGCCGGAGAACTTCGAGTCCTGGGACGAGTTCGTCGACGCTTCGGAAGAGGAGACTATGCGAATCGGCGGAACCGGAGCAGGCGGAGCAGCCGACCTCGTCGTGCACGAGCTCATCCTCGAATCCGGTCTGGACTGGGAGTACATCCCCTTCGACGGCACCGGTGAGCTGTACACCGCGTTGCAGAGCGACAATATCGATGCCGCGCTCGGGACCTACGGGCACAGGCCCGATGAGATCGAAGCCGGAGTCTTCCACTCGCTGCTCATCATGCACGATGAAGAACTCGACGAGTTCGAGGGGATCCCCACCTCGGTAGGGGAGGGGATCGATGTCACGACCGGCAACACCCGCGGCATCATGGTGCACCCCGACGTCGACGACGAGATTGCCGCCGAGATCGAAGAGCTCCTCTACGAAGTGCACGAAAGCCAGGAGTATCAGGATCACCTGGCGAGCCTCTACATCGACAGCCGCTCCGGCTGGCTCGACTCAGAGGACTACCGAGAATTCACCCTCGAGTATGCCGAGCTCTCCCACGAGGTGTTCAGCGAAGCACGCTGATCTTCGCCGGGCCACGCGCACGGCACCTGTCTCACGACCCACCCCTATCGACGCCATCCACCCCGGTCAGTACCGGCTCCATCGGTCGCTGACGCAGCATCACGAATCGAGAATGAGGGATGAACCAGCCAACCCACGTCCAGCCAGATCACACTCAACCGAGCCATCATCAATCACGTGGCGCTCCACCAGGTGACGCCGAACCCGCAAGCCTCCGCTCCAGTGAGGCTTCATCGGATGAGGCCCACCTGGGTGCAGTCCTCCCGAACGGCTCCCGTCAGGATGACCAGCAGGCCGTCCAGCAGAGGGGGACTGAGTCGGCCCCTTCCCACCCCGACCGCGTGAAGAAGTTCCCCCTCGCCTCCTCGCTGTGGTTCGTGGCCGGAGTAGCTCTCCTCCTGGCAGTGCTGGCCACTGTGCCATCGGCAGATGGACTGTTCTATCAGCTGCCAAGGTTCTGGCCGGGCACGGCCGTGGCGTTGATGCTGATCGGCGGAGCTGCAGTGCTGGTCGGTGAGCTGAGGAAACGGCGGTCCCATGCACCTGCGTCCCCTGAAGCCGTCGAGTCCACGGACGCTGAGCCCGCTGAGGCTGAGCCCACGGACGCTGAGCCCGCTGACGCTGATGCCTCGGGAGCGAAGGACCCCAACGGGGAGGAGATCCACCAGCCCTGGGCGCATGTGCTGATCGTCCTGGCGATCGTTGCCTACATCGCGGTGATCGAGATCGCCGGCTTCATCCTCGCCACCAGCCTGCTCTTCTTCGCGATAGCAACGATCATGCGAGCCAAGGGCCTCATCAAGGTGCTGGTGATCTCGCTTGGCGTCGGTCTGGTCACGGCATATTTCTTCGGCAATGTCCTGTCAGTGCCGCTTCCGAGAGGACTCGGAGTGCTTGCTGACCTGTCCCGGCTTATCTACTGAGGAGGTGCGCGTTACTCATGGAATCACTCAACGGACTTGCCGAAGGGCTAGCCAGCCTGGCGACGCTCGACAATCTGCTCGTCATACTCATCGCCACGGTGATCGGCCTGATCGGCGGAATCATCCCCGGGGTCAGCGGCCCCATGCTCGTCGTCGTGGCGCTGCCGGTCACCTATGCATTCGACCCTACGCAGGCATTCATCATCCTCACGGTGCTCTACGCCACCTCGGTGTACGGCGGGATGGTCACGGCCATCCTGTTCCGAGCCCCTGGAACCCCGGAATCTGCGCTGACTGTGCTCGACGGATATCCCATGGCTCAGCAGGGCCAGGCAGCCCGGGCACTCGGCGTCGGAATCCTGAGCTCAGGGGTCGGCGCGATCATCGCCACGGTCGGCCTGATCTTCCTGACACCCATCCTGGCGTCCTTGGCCATGTCGTTCTCGTCAGCGGAATTCTTCGCTATCGCGCTGCTGGGCCTGGCGATCGTGGCGTCGCTGTCTTCCGGCCAGATCGGCAAGGGAATCTTCGGCGTCGGGCTGGGGATCCTGCTCGGGACCGTCGGCAATGATCCGATGACGGCGCAGCAGCGACTCACCTTCGACTCAACCGGTCTGGCCTCTGGGCTGGAGATCGTCCCGGTTCTCATCGGCCTGTTCGCCATCCCGGAGGTGCTCCGCCGCGGCCGGCTCAACTCGAACCGGCGCTTCGACGCCAACTACGGCAAAGTCAAGGTGTGGACTCGCGAGAACTTCAAAGAGGTCGGGCCCACTACAGTGCGATCCGGCATTCTTGGCACCGTCATCGGTGTTCTCCCCGGAGCCGGAGCGACGACCACGGCCGTGCTGGGCTATACGCAGGCAGTGAAGTTCGCCAAGATCAAGGAACGCTTCGGCAAGGGCGATCCGCGCGGCATCGCCGGAGTTGAAAGTGCCAACAACGCCGGGTCTACCGGGTCGCTGGTGCCGCTGTTCGCCCTGGGCATCCCGGGCAGCGCGACGACGGCCATCATGATCGGCGCGTTCATCATGCACGGGTTCCAGCCGGGCCCGAATCTGATGAGCAGCCAGTCGACATTCGTGTACACCGTCTTCGCGGCCATCCTGATCGCCAACATCCTGGCCATCCTGCTCTCGAAGCCCTTCATCAACGGCGTGGTGCGGATCATCAATATCCCGTACAGCCTGCTCGGCGGGATCATCCTGACGTTCTGTGTGATCGGCTCCTTCAGCCTGCGAAACTCCATCTTCGACGTCGGCGTCATGCTGGCCTTCGGGGTGCTGGGGTACTTCCTGAGCTCGGTGAACTTCCCGGTCGCGACGATCATCCTCGGATTCGTGCTCGGCCCGATCGCCGAGTCCAACTTCCGCCGGGCGCTCATGATGGCCGGCGGCGACTACACCGTCTTCTTCACCCGGCCGATCACCGCTGTGACGCTGGGCCTGGTGGTACTGATCATCGCCGTCCCGATAGTCGGCACGGTGATGAGGCGGGTGCGGAAAACACCGGTCTCGGAAGCGCTGAAAGTATAAGCAGCACGACGTGCGCTGACCGCGAGGTGCCTCTGGCTACATCACGCCAGGGGCACCTCGCGGTGTCAGCGGCGCAGGCTCATGCTGCAGGATCGATGCGATGCAAGCCCTCGAAGCGAGCAAAGTCCCGGTCAGCTGTCGCAATCGTTGCTCCGTGGGCTAGGCACAGAGCTGCCAAGTAGGCATCGGGCACCGGATTCCCGTGTACACCGGGATCCGCCACGGCGATACGGCAAACGTACCCAGGACCGGACGTCGACGCTCAGTGGCGCCAGCGGGGGAGCAGTAGAGGAGTGCCGGACTCCGGGTCGGGCATGATCCGGGCGTCGAGGCCGAACACCTCAGAGGCGAGCTCTTCGGTGATGACCTCATCCGGGGTGCCTGTGGCGACGACGGCGCCCTCGTGCATGGCCACGATATGATCGGCGTAGCGGGCCGCCTGGTTGAGGTCGTGGAGCACGGCGACCAGCGTGTGCCCCTTGCTGCGGTTGAGGTCGCGGCAGAGTTCGAGCAGCTCGACCTGGTGGCTCAGGTCCAGGTAGGTGGTGGGCTCGTCGAGCAGCAGGATCGGCGTCTGCTGGGCCAGGGCCACCGCCATCCAGACCCGCTGACGCTGGCCGCCGGAGAGCTCATCGGCCATCCGGCCGGATAGGTGGTGCACTCCGGTCGCCTCCATGGCCTCGGACACGGCTTCCTGATCCTCGGGGGACCAGGGGGTGAAAAGGCTCTGGTGCGGGTACCGTCCGCGGGCGACCAGGTCCACCACACGGATGCCATCGGGGGCCGTAGGGCCTTGGGGGAGGAGGCCGACCTGGCGGGCAATGTGCTTGGTCGGCAGCGCGTGCAGGGACTTGCCATCGAGCAGGACTGCCCCGGATCGCGGAGTCAGCAGCCTGGTCAGGCTCTTGAGCAGGGTGGATTTCCCGCAAGCATTCGGCCCGACGATCACCGTGAAGCACCCGTCGGGGATTTCCAGGGACACCTCAGAGCAGACCACGCGGTCTTGGTACCCCAGAGCGGCCTCATCAACGAGCAATCGAGTCATCGGCGTCCTACTTCCTCTTGTTCTCTCGGATCAGCAGCCACAGGAAATACAGCCCGCCGATGCACACGGTCACGATCCCGACCGGCAGCGGCGTGTCGGGATGGATGCGCTGGGCGACGACGTCGGCCACCAGCAGCAACAGGGCGCCGACGGCGGCCGTCGGCCCGATGGCCAGCCCGTCACTGGGCACTAGACGTCGGGCGATCTGCGGAGCTGCGAGGGCGATGAACGATATCGGCCCGACCGTTGCCGTCGCCAGTGCTGTGAGGCCCACGCCGATGATCACGGCCGTGACCTGCACTGTGCGCACGCGCTGACCCAGCGCCGTCGCGAAGGGCACGCCGATGCGCATCAGCCTCATGGGCCGGGCCAGCAGCATCGCGCCGAGGAGGAGGGCTGCGCTGGAGATGACCGCCGCCAGCAACGTCATCCAGGTGACACCGGAGAGATTGCCAGCACCCCAGAGCCCGGCCATGATGGCATCTTCCACAGTGGCGGTCAGCTGGATCCAGACGTTGACCGAAGCGAGCATGGCGCTGACGCCTATGCCGATGATGATCAGCCGGACTCCCCGTACTGCCCCGCGCTTTACGGAAAGCATGAACACCACCAGCGCGGTGATCAGGCCCCCGATGAGAGCCCCGGCCATGGTGGCGGTCGCTCCGCCGCGCAGTATGAGCATGACGATGAGCGCCCCGGTGAAGGAGCCGGTCTGGAATCCGATCACGTCCGGAGAGCCCAAAGGGTTGTCGGTGAGGTTCTGGAAGATCGACCCGCTGATCGCCAGGCATGCTCCGAGCAGCACGGCCAGCAGCGTTCGCGGCGCTCGCCATTGCGCGACCACCATCGTGGTGTAGGCATCGCCCTGGCCGATGAGCGCTCGGAGGGATTCGGTGAGCGAAACCTGGGCGGATCCGGTGGTGACAGCGTAGAAGGCCAGCAGCACTGTGGCCGCCCAGAGCGCGGTGCAGATCAGCAGGGAGCCGGCGTCGACCATCATCACCGGGCGGTGTGCTGGCCCGATGCGGTAGACGCGACGGCCGAAGTCCACGGAGGCAGGGGTGGTCATCACGTCATTCATAGCTCGGATGTCAGGCCTCCGTGACTCGGTGCCGGCGGATCATGTAGATCAGGACGGGAGCGCCGATGAAAGCGGTGACAACCCCGACCGGCACCTCACCGGCCACGATGATCCTGCCCAGCACGTCAGCGAAGCCCAGGACGATAGGGGCGATGAGGACCGAGTACGCCATGATCCATCCTTGATGCGGGCCGACTATCGTGCGTGCCAGGTGTGGGGCCATCAGCCCGATGAATCCGATCGGCCCGGCCACCGCCGTCCCCCCTCCGGCCAGCAGCGCGATGGCCAGCAGCGCGACCAGCCGGATGCGCTGCGGGTGCGCGCCCATTGCGACGGCGGAGGCTTCGCCGAGCGAGAGCACGTCCAGCGAGCGGGAGCTCAGCACCGCGATGAGCAGGCCCGCGACCACGAACGGCACGATGGACAGGGTGGCATCAAGCGGCTGCGAGGCCGTGGTCCCGGCGGACCAGCCACGCATGCGCTCCAGGATCTCCGAATTCGAGAGCAGTACCGCAGAGGTGAATCCGGAGAGGACGGCTCCCAGGGCGACTCCTGTGAGAGTCATCCGCACCGGGCTGGACCGGACCGCGCCGCTGTTCCCGATGGCGAAGACGAGGACCGATGTCACCATCGCCCCGCCGAAGGACCACCACTGGTACTGCGCCACATTCGTCACTCCGAAAAAGGCCAGACCCACGACGACGGCGAGCGATGCCCCGGCGTTGACCCCGAGGATTCCCGGATCTGCCAGCGGGTTGCGGGTGACGGCCTGCATCAGCCCGCCTGCCACCCCCAGGGCGGCCCCGGCCAGCAGCACCAGCACGGTGCGCGGGACGCGGGACTGCCAGACCACCTGGGAGACGGGGTCGTCGGGGACGGGTTCAAGCAGGAACTGCGTCACCTCGCTGACAGGAATCACCCGCGAGCCGACCATCATGCTCAGTGCCAGCGCGACGACGCACAGCACGGTCAGGGGGACCAGGCCTATCCAGCGCCGGGGTGCTCGGCTGGGTCGCGGTGACGGACTGGGAGCCCTCGCGGCCTGGGACGCTGGAGTGGTCGCAGTCATAGAGGTTGTCAGGAGACCTTCTCAGAAGTGTCTACAAGCTCGACCATGTCCTGCAGCCAGTCTGCATAGTTCCGCGAGGTCAGCGCGCCCTTGGAGCCCCACGCTCCGAGCTGGTCCGCTTCTACAGCGGGCAGCGAGTCCCACAGTTCGGCGCTGAAGTCATAGTCATCGGAGTAGCCTTCCACGAGAATGACGTCGGCCGGGTAGCTTGATGCTTCCTCCCACGCCACATCGCCCCACGGGTTTCCGCTCTCGGGCGCGTCGGGGCCGACGACCGTCGCGCCGAGATCCTCGACCATGTCAGCTGCCGGGAAGCCCACGCCCGTGTAGAGCATCTCCTTGGTGGGGCTGGCGAACATGAAGCTGAGGTCCTTGCCCTCCAGGGCGGTGCTCAGGTCCTCTTTGGCCTGATCGTAGTCTTCGTCCGCCTGGACGATGTCCTCGGCTCCGGTGTCGGCGCCGAAGAATCCTGCGACGTCGCGGGTGGCCTCGATGCCGTCATCGATCGTGTCTGCGCTGGGCAGCGGCACGAAAGGAGCGACCTGGGTGAGCTGATTATTGACGTCCTCATCGAACCACGCCCAGCCGTCCGCGTCGCCCTGACCGATGATGGCGTCGGGGCGCACTTCGGCGAGCTTCTCCATGTCAATCTCACCGTCCTGGCCTATCCGCTCTATCCCGCTGATATCGATATCACCCATGACGAAGGGGTTCTCGCAGTCGAAGCCGAACAGCGCGTCGGGCTCGATGCCGTACTCGTGGAGGGAGCTGTAGGCGTAGCAGTCCATGACCAGAGTCTCCGGCTGCTCATCGAAGGAGAGCTCGAGGCCCTCCTCGGTGGGGTGTTCCAGGGTGGCCTGGCCTTCTCCTCCGGACGAGGAGTTCTCGTCCGAATCGGTGTCAGGTGACGAATCGGCGCAGCCGGCGAGCACGAGCGCGCTGGCGGTGAGCAGCATGGGGAGAGCGAGACGCTTCACGGAAACCCTTTCTGAGGCGGATCGGCCGTCAGCGGCAACTGACGGGCGCAACAAGTGATACAGGCCGTCCTGCGCCATATAACGAGACATTAATGTGACGATATAAAGTGAGGCTAACCTGGCTTCGAGAAGTATAGCGTCATTCTACTCGCAGGGGACTCAGCCGTACGTGATGATCCTGACGCTCCGCCAGAGCGGGGGAGCGTGAAGGGACTGCAGACAGTAGCCCGTCGACACCTCGTACAGTAGGGGTATGGCTCAGTCCCGCCCTCGCGCCACGATGAAAGACGTGGCGAGACTCGCCGACGTCTCGCCGAAGACTGTTTCGAACGTGCTCACCAGGGCCGTGACCGTGAGCCCCGCGACAAGAGCGCGCGTTGAAGCGGCTATGGGGGAGCTGGACTTCGTGCCGAACTACTCGGCGCGGGGCCTGCGTAACGGCCGCACGGGAATGATCGGCGTGGCGCTGGCTGATCTGGCCACGCCATTCTCTGCCAGCATCAGCCACCACCTCATCGACGCGGCGCACTCCAGGGGCCTTGCCGTGCAGATGGAGGAGACGGCATCGGACCCCCAGCGGGAGCACGATCTCGTCACGCGCGCCCAGACGCACCTCGTTGACGGGCTCATCCTGAATCCGGTGCGCCTGAAGGATTCAGTCGTGGAGCACCTCCAGCACCTGCCGCCGCTGGTGCTGATCGGCGAAGTGGAGCAGCATCGGACTGATCGGGTTTACGTGGCCAGCCGAAGGGCTTCTCGTGAGATCACCGGACATGTCATCGACCAGGGTGCGCGCAAAGTAGTGGCGCTGGGGACGAGCGGGGCGCTCGACGCAGGCGCTACCGCCACTAAGGACGAGCGGACCCAAGGGTATGTCGAGGCATTGACCGAGGCGGGCCTTCCGGTGCTGCCTGAATTGCAGGCCTCTGCACCTGCCTGGACCATCGCTGGGGGAGCCGCGGGGGTCCGGCGGCTGATCGACCAGTCTGTCGAGTTCGATGCCGTCGTGGCGTTTACCGATTCGCTGGCGCTGGGTGCATTGCATGCTCTGCACGCCGCTGGGGTGCAGGTGCCCGGCCAGGTCCTGGTGACAGGATTCGACGACGTCGAACACGCGGCCTTCGTCGAGCCGCCGCTGACGACGGTCCATTTCGATCACCAGGCCTATGCCGAAGCTGCCATGGAGTTGCTGCACACGCGCATTGAGAACCGCAGCCTAGCGCCACGTGCAGTGAAGATAGAGCACACGCTAGCGGTGCGACGCAGCAGCAGCGGGCGCCCGGAGGGATTCCCGTCCCAGCGCGGGGAGTAGAGCCCACGCAATAGGAATGCAGCTGTCATGCGATTTACATCGATGAAAAAGTCTCGTCATAGCTATTGACGGGGTCGGTGGACCCCCTATAGCGTCAATTACATCGTTGAAATGTGATCTGAAGCACGTCAGGGTCACTCCGACTAAGCAGGGGAGCGGGCGTCGCCAATCTCGTGACGGTCTGCCTCTGCCGAGGGAAAGAACACCGCATGACTCCACTCTCTCGACGCTCTGTCCTGCTGGGCGGGCTGGGCACTGCCGCAGCGACGGCGCTGGCCGGCTGCGCCGGGGCGGGAACCTCCTCCTCGGCCGACACGATGCAGTTCTGGCACTTTCTCTCCGGCGGAGATGGCGCCACGATCCAGGCACTGATCGATGACGCCAATGCCAGCCAGAATGAGTACTTCGTCCGCCCCACGGTATTGGCCTGGGGAGCCCCCTACTACACCAAGCTGGCCATGGCCGGTGCAGGTGGACGCGCGCCTGACCTGGCCGCTATGCACTCTTCGAGGGTCCCCGGCTATGCACCCGGCGGCCTGCTGGACCCCTGGGATCTCGACCGCCTCGCTGAGCACGGCGTGACCGAGGCGGACTTCTCCGGACCGATCTGGGAGAGCACGATCGTCGACGGTGATGTCTTCAGCGTGGCCCTGGACGCGCACCCCTTCATCTGTCTGTACAACACCGAGATCTGCGAGGCAGCGGGCGTGCTGGATGCCGATGGGCGGCTTCAGCGCCCTGACACTCCCGAGGAGTACCTCTCCATGTGCCGTGAGATCGCGGGGCACGCCGAGGGGCACGCGCTGTCCTATGGCTTTCTCGGTGAAGGCCCGCAGATGTGGCGGTTCTTCTATACTCTCTACGCTCAACACGGCACCCAGATGGAGTTCCCCCAGGGCGGCACGGCACAGATCGACGGCGACGCTTTCGTCAGTTCGCTGGAGATGATGCATTCCATCATCGACGACGAGATCGGGAACTCCCGAGCCACAGAAGATTCCGCCATCGCCGAATTCGCCGCCGGACGCAGCGGTATGCACTACACCGGGGTGTGGGAGCTGGCGACGATGGAGGACGCCGGAGTGCCTCTGGACGCCGGCACGATCCCGCCGATTTTCGGGCACGAAGCCGTCTTCGCCGATTCTCACTCCTTCGTGCTGCCGCACCAGAGCAATCCCGATGAGGAGATGCGCAGCCATGCCTATGATCTGGTGGCCCATCTGTTGAAGAGTTCCTATGACTGGGCTGGCGCTGGGCACATTCCGGCGTACCTTCCGGTCACAGAGGATCCGCAGTACAGGGAGCTGGTGCCCCAGGCGCATTACGCCGAGGCAGCTGACCACCTCGTGTATGACCCTCCCGCGTGGTTCACCGGCTCTGGGTCCAACTTCCACCTCGATTTCGGCCAGATCGTCAGCTCGGCCATCACCTCCGGGTCGGGCTTCGACGAAGCGTATGAGAGCTTCCAGAGTCATGTCGACCGGATTCTTTCGCGGCCGAACCCGGCGAACCCTGAGGAGGGCAGTGATGACTGACGTCGTCGCAGACCGCAGTGCAGTAGGAGCCCCTCCCGAGGTCACTCCGCCGCGCCGGGAGATTCAACGCCTGAGCCGCAGCCGGGCCCGACGGCGCGAGCAGCTCATCAGCTGGGCTTTCATGGCTCCGTTCATGCTGGCCTTCGCGCTGTTCGTGATCTGGCCCCTGGTACACGGGATCTACCTGTCGATGACGGACCAATCCTTGACCGGCGCCGGTGGTGACTTCGTGGGGCTGGACAACTACGCGGAGGCCCTGAACGACAGCACGATGTGGACCTCGATCCGCAATACGCTATGGTTCACTCTCCTCTCCACAGTCCCGCTCGTCGGCATCGCTTTGATCATGGCTCTGCTAGTGCACACAGGGTTGCCGGGGCAGTGGGTGTGGAGGCTCTCGTTCTTCATGCCGTTCCTGCTGGCGTCCACGGTGATATCGCAGATCTGGAGCTGGATATTCGATCCGAGCATCGGGGCGGCCAACGCGCTGCTGGAGTCTGTGGGTCTAGAGCCGATCGCATGGCTGCAGACTCCGCACGTGGACATGATCTCGATCGTGATCGCCACGGTGTGGTGGACCGTCGGGTTCAATTTTCTGCTTTATCTGGCGGCGCTTCAGAACATCCCGGATCTGCAGTATGAGGCAGC
>DXGD01000273.1 GCA_019114115.1 Candidatus Nesterenkonia stercoripullorum | reverse complement strand
GCAGCCGAATGTATGCCGGGCCGAGGAATCCCTCGGGGTCTTTCAGCGGCACTCCCAGAGACGCCGACCCGATGACGGCAAGGCCGCCACAGACGATCGAGACTCCGACAGAAAACGTGTAAGGCCATCTTCGCAGGAAGTTCATACGCCAATTATTGCGTGTTTACCTCATAGACCGGAACTCACACGCCCTAAATGTGACCAGCGTGTTGTACTCAACAGCACGACAACGTCCGAGATGGGAACCGCTGAGCGGTTGTCAACGGGGGCGCGGAGGGGCTGTCAGCGCGATCTTGGAGGGTGACCTCACAGGGTATCCCACTCGTGCACCTCGCTGCCCAGGAGCTCAACCGAATCGAGGCTGAACTCTCGCACGGGAGCCGGCTTCACCGCGGCGCATGTGCTCAGAAGCGGTTCTGACCAGGTTTGATGCATGTTCACCTGCAGTAGGCTGTGCGGAGCTGAAAGCACGATGCGCCACACGCTGCCGTCGTCATCGACCTGCTCGCCCACCGGCTGCCACGCGGGGATGCGGGTGTCGCCCAGAGTGTCCCGGGCGAAAGCCTGGGCGGCCTGGACCGCGTTGCTCAGTGAGCTCCGTCCGCGGAAGAAATCCGGCACGACACGCCCGGAGACGAACGCTTCCATGATCGAGGGGGCGTGCTCGGCGGGCACTCTGCCGTAATAGAGGCCGTGAGGCAGGACGATCATCGTCGCGGCGAAACGATCTCCGCCGAGGTGGGAGCACTCCCAGGTGGCCGCGGGGTGGGAGTCGGCCAGAGCGGTGACGACAGGCCGCCCGCGGACCGCGCAGCAGCGGTCATGTTTGGCATGGGTGCAGACCAGAACGGCCGGTTCGGAGCTGGCGGTGCCAGCGGAGCCGTCCAGGGCGATCTCGAGCAGGGCAGCAGGGTCATCCACCTGACCCCAACGCAGGGACTCATGGCCGGGCCGGGAGTCGGCGAGTGCCCAGCGCCAGCTTTCCTGGTCGCGGCGCTGGTCCGCGCGTCGCCCGTGGCGCCTGATGGCGACAGGCCGCAGACCTGCTCTCTCCACTCGGCGGACGATGGCGCGGCCGAGGACAGGGTCCAGGCTCGACTCGGTGAACGCGTGCTCTCCCCAGGAGCTGTCGATCTCCACGAGGAACCAGCCCGCGCCGTAGCCCCCGGTGCCGCCCAGCGGGTCGCCACGCTGCCTGGATCGGTCACTGCACGGGGCCCATTCAGATGCTGCTGGTGGTCCTCGGTGATGCCCCGTCCCCGTCATCGACCCTCGCTGGGCACCACGATGCCTTCACGCAGCAGGCGGCGGGCGACGACGAGCGAGGACTCGGCGTCCAGCTCCGGCAAGGAACCCGCGCGCTGCGCAGACGAGAACAAGGCCCGAACCGCGTTCTCGGCCTCGACAGGCAGGGAGACGGTCTTCTCCCGCAGCCGGATGCTGAGGGTCTTCGCGTCGGCGACGATATCGGCAACGAGCTGCTCCCGCCAGGCGATCGACAGCCCAGGCGGAAGGTCCGAGAGGAGTTCGACGGTGCGCAGGGGACGTACCGGCTCCGGACGCGTCGCCTGTATGAAGTCGGCCTGCATGAGGGGCGTGACGCCGGTCGCGTCGAGCGCTTCCAGCAAGCTCTTCGTGACCTCGGCCGTCACGTGGAGGTCTTCTGCCATCGAACTCGGATCGGTGTAGTCGATGCCCAGAGCCAGCGGGGCGCGCAACGCCTCGGACTCACCGGCCCGGGTAAGGATCTTCTGCAGGAGATCGTGGCGGGTGGTCGCCCGCACCCCGATGGTCAGGTGGATGGAGGTCCCACCTTGGGCTACGGCGGAGTGCAGCCATCCGCGGGGGAGATACAGGACATCACCGGGTTCGAAGACCGCATCTATGGCTGGTTCTTCCCGTGCGCGCGTTGCGACATCCTCACGGTGGTCGCTCCATGGCTGACTCCCCAGCGGGTGCCGCAGGACCGGCTCATGGATCGTCCATCGTTTCGCTCCCGCGATCTGGATGACGAAGACGTCGTGAGTGTCGTAGTGGGGGTCGAAGCCGCGCGCAGCGTCCGGGGTGATGTAGGCGTTGACCTGGGCAGGATGCCCGAGGTCAGCAACGAGAGATCGAGTGAACTCGGAGATCGGCGCCCAGGTGCGGTGCAGCCCCTGCAGGACGAGCGTGGCACCGTTGGCGAACTGCTCGAGGATCTTGGCAGAATCGAGCTGATCGCCGATTTCGGCCCCGACGCCGCCTGAGGCAGTGAACTGGGAGGGCGGCAGGACGCTGCCCTGCGCGGCCATGCGGGCGAACGGCGTCCTGAGGCCGTGCTCGGCGACGAGCTCGTCGACGGCGTCGGCGCTGAAGAGATCGGCGAAGGTGCCGTCGTGACGGGTGAGCAGGGGGCGTTCACCCCAGTACGGGGCGAAATCGGCTCGGCTCAGGTCCGTCAGACGCGTCAGCGCGGGCCGATCGACCGGCCCGCGCTGGGTAGCGGCGTTCACGCGGGGGTCACGCCGAACCGTCGGCTCCGCCGTCGTGTCCGCTGGGATTGGCGCCGCCGTCCGCGGGGCCCTCGCCTGCGTCGGCTGAGCCATCGGCGCCGCCGTCGTGGCCGCCCGGGTTCGCGCCGCCGTCTGCGGGGCCTTCGTTCTTGTCAGCGGTGCCGTCGGCCCCGCCGTCGTGGCCATGCGGGTTCGCGCCGCCGTCGGCAGTGCCTTCGCCGCCGTCGGCGCCGGTGGTGGTGATGTCGTCGTCGTTGATGCTCATGTGTTCCTCCTTCGCGGAACAGCACGTCTGTGGCTCCGCTGATGCCAGCCTACTGCGGTGCTCCGGCGCAGGTCGAGAGTCCTTGTGCATGCTGGCGCGATACGCTATCCCCCGAAAAGATCCGGCACAGGGACCGAGCTCCGGGTGAAGGAGGTGAGCTGCCGATGGACCACGTGCGTACCGCCGGGGATTTCATCGCCGAGCGATGGGCGGGGCATGCCGACGTCGAGCCGACGGCCGTATTGGCCGTCGCCGCGGCGGTCATCGTGCTGACCTCGATCCCGCGGTGCTGGCGGATACTGCGTCAGGCCTCGACGATCGTCCACGAGATGGGCCACGTTCTGGCGGCCTGGCTGACCGGACGGAGGGTCTCCGGCATCAAGCTGCACTCGGATACCTCAGGTCTGACAGTCTCCACCGGCAAACCCAGAGGCCCGGGCATGCTCGTCACACTGCTCGCCGGCTACCCCGCGCCGGGCCTGCTGGCCGTGATGATGACAGGGCTGGCCACCACCGGGTACACCGGTGCGTCGCTGACCCTGTACAACGTGGTCATTCTGCTGGCGCTGCTGCTCAGTCGCAATATCGTCGGGGTGCTCTCGTGCCTGATATCACTGGCGGCGACAGGGCTCATCTGGTGGATGAATCACGAGGACGTCGTGGCCTACGTCGTCGTCGCCCTGGCCGTGTTCTATGCGTGGGCGGGCATGCGGGGAACGCTCGACGTCATCGCCGTTCACACCCGAGCCATGGGTCGTTCGGGCGCAGGCCACCACCGGGCGCTGCAGCAGGCGGCCCAGTCCGACGCCGGCAAGGCCGCATACGCCTTGGCAGGGATCAAAGTCCCCGCATGGGCGTGGCTGACCTTCTTCTTCCTGGTGAGCCTGGGGTGTGTCGCGGCTGTCGGATGGCTCATGATTCACTAGCTTCCAGCCACGAGTGCGTCCGCTGCGGGGCCCCAGGCGGCCCGGATGCCGGAATCCATGTGGCAAGATTTGGTCAGGTGCTTCTCCCTGACGTGATCGAGAGGAGGAAGCGGGTGCCAAAGGCACGATCGCGCGGCGCCCGTCCGCCTTCCATGATCGACGTCGCCAAGCGGGCCGGGGTCTCCCATCAGTCGGTGTCCCGTGTGCTCAACACGCCGGATTCAGTGCGGCCGGAAACCCGGCACCGCATCGAGGAGGCGATGAAAGCGCTGGGGTACCGCCGCAATGAGCAGGCACGAGCTCTGAAGACTCAGCGGACCGGGATGATCGGCGTCGTCTCCCAGGGCGTGGCCGATTTCGGTCCGAACCGGATGACCCTGGCCATCGAAGGCGCAGCCCGGGAGCGCGGGTATGTGACTGCGGTGAGCGTCGTCCAGGATGCCGACCCTGAGACGGTCGATGCCACGCTCAACGTGTTCCTCAGCCATGGGATTGAGGGCATTGTCGTCATCACTCCGTTTCCCGCGCTGGCTGAGGCGGCGCGTCAGCTCTCCCGTCAGACCCCGGTCGTGCTCATGACCTCTGGGCTCTGGCCGGCCGAGAACATGGGCGTGGCCGGGATCGACCAGGAGTGCGGCGCTCGCCTCGCCACAACGCACCTGACCGAGCTGGGGCACCGCACGATCGCCCATATTGCTGGCCCGCTGGACTGGTTCGATGCTCGCGGCCGGGTCACCGGATGGCGGCAGGCGATCGCCGTGGCCCAGCTGGGTGAACAGCCGCTCATCGAGGCCGGCGGGTGGTCCGCTGAGGCGGGGTATCGCGCGGCAGGGGAGCTCTGCGCGCAGGGTCCGCTGCCGGATGCTGTCTTCGCGGCCAATGACTATCTCGCCCTGGGGCTTATCCGAGCATTCGAGGAGCGGGGAATCCGCATCCCCGGGGAGGTCTCCGTGGTGGGTTACGACGACGTCGACGCCGCAGGATACTTCACCCCACCGCTGACCACCGTGCGCCAGCCCTTCGCCGAGGCCGGTCGAGCCGCGCTTGAGCTGCTGCTCGACGAGACCGGGGCCTTCACTGGAGTTCCGCAGTTCATTGTGCCCGAGCTGGTCACGCGACATTCCACGGCCCGCCGCAGCAGCTGAGGCTCCGCCGCAGCGGCTGACGGCCTGCCGCAGCACATGCAGGTCGGCCGCTGCGGACTTGCGCTCCTTCTGGACCGAACAATTTCTCCGAAACACTTGACGGATGACGGTATGTGAACGTTAACATCATCATGTGCACAGTGCGTGAGGCACATCACATCATTGATTCGGGTGAGGGGTATGCGACGGGGGCGCCGCAGTTCCTGTGGGAAGGAACCGGCCCGCTGCCGAACTATCGGGGCCGCCTCGGTGTCGGCTCGGAGGTCTTTCGCGCTGTGCAGGCCGGCTGATGCCAAGCGGCCGTTGTCACATTCGCCCATCTCCGATGGGCGTCACCTAGGAGGAAAGAATGTCCTGCAATCGACGTCCAGTCGCTGAAGGCTCAGCTGCCATGTCCGAGGCGGCCCAGCCCAGCACGAACTCCGGCACGAACACCAGGGCGCGATCCCGTTCTGCGATGACGCGGAGCAGGATGACGCGGCCCGGGATGGCGCGGACCGGCAAGAGCCTCGGCCTGGCGACGGCGGCCGCCCTCGCGCTCACGGCATGCGGCGGTGGCGGCGCGGGGTCGGATGGGCCCGACGCTGACGCGGATCCTGAAGACATGACCGTGGGCGTGGCCATGCCGACCCAGACCTACGAGCGCTGGCTGAACGACGGCGCCGCTGTCGAAGACGGTCTTGAAGAGATGGGGTACAACGTGGATCTGCAGTATGCAGACGACGACATCCCTACTCAGTCCCAGCAG
>DXGD01000272.1 GCA_019114115.1 Candidatus Nesterenkonia stercoripullorum | reverse complement strand
GGATGCCGCAAGCGATTGTGAGGATTCAGCGGGGTACTTACCGTGAAGGGTGAGGCCCTGTGCAACTCAACTCTACGAACTCATTCATCGTTGCCACATGGCAAAGACGCGAACCCGAACCCGCCTCACATACCCCCCGGATGGAGTCCTCAATGGACCGCCTGAGCACACCTCGCGATCACTTAGCAGAACTGAGCCAAGTGCTCTTGGACGATACCACTATCGGCGGGGCCATGAACTCCATTGCCGAATTGGCCGCCGAGCATGTCTCCGCTGAAGGACGCGTGCTGTGCGGCGTCGTCGTCCAGAGGGAACGGAAGAACACCGTCATTGCCAGCAGCTCCACGGAAGCCCAGGAGATGGACGAAGTGCAGGCTGGCTACGACGAAGGGCCCTGCCTCGATGCCCAGCACACCAACACCACGATCAGGGTCCCGGACGTGAAGTACGAAATCCGGTGGCCTCAGTACATGGACGAAGTGCGCCACCACAACCTGCGCAGCATGATGGCGGTGCCGTTGGTGCCCGACCAGGAATCAACGGCCATCGCGGCGATGAACTTCTATACGACTGAACCTGGCGCCTTCGCCGGGGACGAGGCGACTGAGGTGAAACGCTACGCCGATCTGGCCTCCACGGTGGTGGCCATTGCCTTGCGCATCGCCGCCTATGCCGAAGATGTCCATGACAGGCAGCGCGCCATGGAATCGCGCACCACGATCGACATCGCGGTCGGCGTCATCATGGCCCAGAATCGGTGCAGCCAGGAGGAGGCGGTCGACATCCTCAAGACCGCGTCGAGCTACCGCAATATGAAGATGCGCGTTCTCGCTGAGAACCTTCTGCACAGCATCGGCCAGGACGTCACGACCACCAGCTTCGATTCCTGACCACCAGCCCGCGCCTGGCACCACGGCGTCACATCAGCTGCCGGCTTCGCCTGCCGGGCTTGAGCTGCCGCGCTCTAGTTGCTCGGTGTCGAGCTGCTCAGTGTCGAGTTCGTGACGAAAGAGTAAGGCGGCCATGGTCCGAGGAACCGGATGACGGCCCACGGTGCCTCGTCGCGGATCTCTGCGAGTTCCTGGCCCAGCAGCGCGGTCTGGTCGCTGTGGACGAGGCAGCTCATCGAGAGCACCGGGACTCCATCCGTTCCGCGATCTGCGGTGGCACGCTCGTCGACGTCGAGGCAGCGCATCGCGATCCGAGCTCGACAGTCTGCGTACAGCTGGTCCGCTGCGGCAGCCGCCAGCTCTTTGCGTCGCCCCTCGAGCCGCCTCGACATGAGCCTGCGCACACCCGGTGACTGGCTCTGCAGCTGGGCTTCGAGTTCCTGGATCTCGTCTAGGCCCTGGCCATAGGCGACGGGATCGATGTCGATGCCCACCCGCAGCTCCGAGGTTGCCGCAAGCCTGCGCAACTCATCGGCCACATCTGCCGCGGCATCATCGAGCCAGGCGATGAGCTGGTCCTCCGCTGAGCGGGACCCGTCCGCGGAGGGCGCTACGATGACGTTGAAGGACACCGGCAGCACTGAGGCGGCACCCCGCCAGCATTCCTCGACGACGTCGCCGTGCTGGATGAGCCTGGCCCTGACCTCGTCGTCGGTGCCTTCGAAGGGGCCGGTGCGGTGGAGGTGGACGACGGCTGAGACACCCGATGCCGCCTGGACCACGCCGAGAGGGAGCCCGTCGATGCCGGCGACGGTCGGGGAGAAGTCGCCGGAGGGCACGATCGCGTAGACATACAGTGCAGCCTCACTCGGCACAGTTCCGCCCTGCGTGGCGTCACCCTGTGCTGTACCGCTGTGCGCAGTCTCGCTCATCTCAGGCTTCCTCCGCTTTCTTCAGCCCAGCGCTTGGGGTTGATGAAGGTGTCGACCAGTTCTTCGACGACGTCGTCGAGGCCCCGATGCAGGTCGGTGACCGAGGCGGTGATGCCGTGATCGGTCTTGATCTGATCCATCGCCTCGTCGAGTTCAAGAAGCGCCTCCCCGAGACGCTCCTGCTCTTCGTGGGTCAGGTCGCCGCCTTCCATACGCCGGACGGCCTGGGTCTCCAGGGCTTCCTGAATGACCTCCACCAGGGTGACCACCAACGTCAGGACGCCGTGTTTGAGGCTTTCTTCGTCAACGTTGAGCGCCATAGTCCCCCTCCTCGAGTTGACGGTCTTCGCTGCTGGCTTCCGGTGAGCTGGCCGCGGGCCCTTCGCCAGTGCTGCCCGCGCGGTCGCCGTCGGGCGCTGGCTCGTCTACCACAGTGATGTGCGGGTGCTCCGCGAGCAGCCCGACCAGCCGCTCCGGCTGGGACGCGGTGAACAGCGCCTTTCCCGATGCGGCGCAGGTGACCTCGACGCGGGTCAGGGCCTCGCCGTGAGCCGGCCGTTCTTCCACGGTCCGGACGTGGGCTATCGCAGAGAGCTCTGCCTCCCAGAGCGTTTCCTCCGGTTCGCGACGATGCACGATGAGCCGCTGGGACGTCAGGTAGACGCGACCCGGATGCCACAGTGCAGGCGGGCCCGGGTGATGGTACCCACCCGCCATGGAGGCGATCGCCTCCTCATCGTCGCGCAGGGAGAGCCCTTTGGTCAGCGATTTCTGGACCCATGCGCGGGTGTCTGAATCCCACTGCCGCATCATGCCGAATTCCAGCATGGTCTCGATCCCGGCGATCGTGGCTCGCAGGTTCACACCTATCAAGGGAATATCTGCCACTGAGATGATGAGATCCAGGTCGAGGTAGACACCCTTGTTCAGCAGAACTTCCAGCAGCTCTGCCAAAGTGGCGCCTGCCGGCCTGGTCGGCTCCAGTGCCGGACGCTGCGCAGCGAGCGCGTCGCCAGGCTGCCGCTGGCTGCGCGCTGCGCCTGGGAGGTCACGGCTGAGCAGGTCGCCGCGCTCAGGAGCTGCGGGACGAGGTTCGTTGCTCACCAGCGTGCTCCTCTTCCTGGCCGGCACCCGTCCCCAGCTGCTGCTCCGGAGGGCTCGACTCAGCAGAGCGGCTGAGCTGTTTCGAATAGGCGCTCTGCCAGCCGCACCAGGGGCAGTACTCGTTCATCAGCTGGGCCAGCGGAGAACGCTTCTGGCACTGCGGGCAGGTTTCCTTCTGCTCGATGGCCTCCTGCCAGGCGACTGTTTCGCGGTCGGTGCCGGCAGGAAAATCGAGTCCGTACTTCGCCGCCGTTTCGAAAGACGCCAGCGCCGCCCGGATCCGGATGCCGAGCAGCTCCACTCCAGCCACGGAGACCATGATGTCGGCATTGAGCACTAACCCCTTGTCCAGGAGTGTTTCGACGACGTGCAGCAACGTCCCTTGCTGGTCGCGTTGTGGTTCCATTGCGTTATTCGGCGATTGCACCATCGGTGGCTTTCTCCTTACGACTGCCGGAGATCACTGCATTGCGGCCGGTCTCACTGCCCGCCCGGGGCGGATGCTGCCCCACCCGGCCCGGGTGCTCAGCTGGGACGACCACGCACATACCGGTCTCCCCTGGCATAGTTGACGATCTCTCCGCTGGCGTCCATGTCGACGTCGTACTCCGCCAGCAGGTCGGAGCTGTCCGGGATCCGGCGTGCCTCCACGACTTCCAGGCGTACATGCCATCCGTCGTCTCGCTTGCTCACCCCCACGACCGCCTCCGGAGTCCTCCCGGTGAGCCCGTGAAACTGGGAGATCGCCTCGCGACTCGCGGCCACCGCAGTCAATGTACGGAAGGTGCCGTTCGTGGATGGGGAATCGTCGTCCACGGTGTCCTCAGCGGGGTCGTCGGCGGAGTCATCTTCGGCAGGGTCATCCTCAGCGGGCTCGTCCGACTCCTCATCGGCGTCCTCCCCCGGCGATGCGTCATCCTCCGAGGGCTCGGCGGCATCATCCTGCGAGGATTCATCGCTGGCCTCTTCGGTCAGCTCAGCCGACTCGTCGTCCACCGTCTCGTCCTCAGCCTTATCGTTCTCTGCCACATCGTCCTCCGCAGAATTCGCGGCTGGTGAGGGCTCCTCGTCGGGAGCTTCCTCCTCGCTTCCGGACCCTTCGTCTGCGTTGTCATCGGATGTTTCTTGCCCACGATGCCGTGCCCGGGTCGATGACCCGTCGGTAGAGGGCTTGTGCCGGGGCCGCTTATGCGGATCGGCAGCAACCTTCGACGGCGACCGTGTGGACGGAGTCTTCTCCGTTGATTCTTCGCTCACCACAACCCCCTAGGAGTTCTTTCGCCGGTTCGATTCGAGGAGCCTGGAGACCAGCTCCTTCTCCATGCGCGCTGCTTCGTCCTCACTGAGAGCACCGGTGCGTCGGGCCTCCTCAACTTCTGTGAGCTGGCGCCGGATCGATCCCGGATCGTAGTACTGACGCTCGGCTTCATTCTTGACCTGCTCGGCCACCCAGACCGTCCCGCGCAGCGGAGCGAAAGGGGCGGTGACCAGAGACGAGATGAGTCCCATCGCCGTCACACCTCGGGCACGAAGTCGTATGGTGCCTGCGGGCCGATGAGGCGGAACGTGATGCGCGGGTGGAGCTGCTCGGCGAGCTCCTCGACCACCCGTTCGAAGGACTCCATCTGCTCCCGTTGCACGAGCGCTGCCAGTTCGACGACGTCCTCCGGCTGACCGGTCTCGCGGATGGAGATCTCATGGGCGAACTCCTCGATCCGGCTCACCACGGCCGCCGACTCGGCAGGCTGCTTCGTTTCCAGAGCGTGGACGACGATCTCCCCCAGCCGCATCCTCTGCATACGGGTTTCGTCCTCACTCGTGCCGGCGATGACGCCGCGCAGGTCGGCCGCTTCCGCGTTCTCCTCGACGATCTCCCGCAGCAGCACGTCCCGGTCGAACCGGACCACCAGCGAGTACTGGGTGCATCCCCTGATGGACTCGAGACCTGCGGCGTACCCGGCTGCGCGGGGCTGCAGGATGTCCTCGTCCAACGCGGTTCCTCCCGCCACGACTGTGCCGAAGACCAGCGGCAGCACAGGCTCACTCGCCCCGACCGCGTCGAGCACCCGGGTGTGGGCGAGGAGGTCCTCGGGAGTTCCCAGGGCCTCAACCTCGTCCATCTCGCTGAACACGACAGCCACGGGGCCGTGGCTCGTGGTGCGCACGCGCTGACCCTGAAGGCCTTCCAGGTTCTGCGGAACTGCGGCCTCCGAGGAGATGATGCCGTAGAGGTACAGGTTCGGACTCACCGTCGCCTGGTCGCTCATCAGGACTTGCTCCCCTGCCGTGAGGTCCGACGGCGTTGCGGCGCGTCCTCTTTCTCCGACTCCTGCGAGTCCTCGTCCTCATCGTCGGAGGTGATCGCTTCTTTGACACCTTCCAGGGCGCCCTGCGTCTTGCCCTTCGCCCCGCCCTGGGCCATGCCGTCCATCAGTTCGGGCAAGTCCCGGCCACCCTGCTGGGTGAGATCCAGGCGGTTGGTGGCTTCGGCGAAGCGCAGATAGGTGTCCACGCTGGCGATGACGATGCGGGCATCGATGGTGAGGATCTCGATCCCCACCAGCGAGACGCGCACGTAGATATCGATGACCAGGCCCTTGTCGAGGATGATCTCCACGACGTCGGCGAGGGAGCTCGACGACGGGCGGTCCACGTAGCTGCCGCGGGACCGCTCCATAGATTGGGTACTCATGCCATTACCTGCTTTCTGCAGACGCCCCAGGGGCGCGAACTGTCATCACGTAGCGTCTTCTTCATCGTCGGGAGTCTCCTGATCGGATGTCTCCTCGCCGGCTTCGTCGGCACTGGCATCGGCTGGTTCGTCGTCGCCTGAGTCTGTCTGCGGGGCGGATTCTTGCGAATCGTCGGCGTCGTCGGCTTCAAGAGCTTGGGCGTCGGCTTCCTGCCCCTCTTCGTGGGACAGGACGAGTTCGCCATCGCGGATTTCGCCGCGCCAGCCCTCGACGGACTCCGGATCCAGGATGACCTCGGTCATCACGTGGTGGACGAAGAACTTCAGCTCGAGACGGAAGCGCCGACCGACGGCACGCCAGAGGTTGCCCGTTTTCTCCACGAAACCCTGCGGGTGATACTCACCGATCGTGAGGATGCGGGTCAGGGTCGGGGTGACTTCGTGGAACGTCACGCTGCCGCTGATGTGCCCCTTCTCCCCCGAGGACTGCCAGACGATATGCGAGTCGGCGAGCTGGTCGGTGATCGTGGCTTCCCACGTGCGGTGAGAGAGAAAGACTTGGCCTTTGAATTTCAGCTTCACATCGTCGACCCACTCGACATGTTCGACTTTCCGCATGAAGCCGGGCCAGTCCTCGAACTGGGTGAACGCGTTATAGGCGACGGTCAGCGGCACGCCGACGTCGGTCCACTCCACGATGTTCATGAACTTGCTGCCGGAGCCGCCGCTGCCGCCTGAACCGCCCGAGCCTCCGCCGAAGAGGCCTTTGACTTTGTCCTTGGCGCCAGCCGTGGCTGCGGAGACCGCTGCCTTGGCCGGCGACTCGCCCTCGGCGAGCTTCTCCGCCCCGGCCTTGACCGACTCGCTCTGCGAGTCTGCGCCTCCTCCTTCGAATCGATCGGCCAGCTGGTCGACCCGCTCTCCTGCTGAACTCACGGCTTTACGGCCCACGGCTTTGGCGTACTCGCCCAGCTGGGACTTCAGGCCGCTGAAGAGGTCCTGATCGCTCATTTCTTAGCACCCTCCTTGGACGTGGAAGCGCCTTTGCCGGAGGAGCTCCTGGAGGATGAGCTCCGCGACGTTGAGCCCTTGGACGTTGAGTCCTTGGACGTGGAGCCGCCTGACGAGGAGCTCTTCGAGGATGTGCCCCGCGAGGCGGACGACGTCGACCGTCGGCCGCTCGAGCTGCTGGACGACGATGAGGCCGACCCGGACTTCCGAGGTGCACGCGACCGTGACGTCTTGGGTGCGGCGGATGCGGTGTCTTCCTCGCGTTCGGCCGCCTCGGACTCAGCTGGGGCGTCATCCTCTGCTTCGTCGGCGGGCTCGGCTGATTCGTCGGCTGCCTCTTCGGCAGGCTCCTCCTCGGCTGCCTCTTCGGCAGGCTCTTCGTCGGGAGCTTCCTCGGCGTCGCTGGCTTCGTCGGTGGTTTCCGACTCGGCGGCGTCTGCCTCCGGTGCCTCAGCCTCGGTGGTGTCGCCGTCGCCGTCGCCGTCGGGGGCATCCTGGCCCTGCTCTTCGGCCTCGTCATCATCGCCGGAGGGGACCAGAGAGGAGTTGAGCTTGTCGGTCTGCTCCTGCAGCCGGGTGCTCAGCTGGTCCACGCCCTTCGCGACGACCGCCTGTGCTGCGCCTTTGCCAGCGTCGCTGAGTCGCCCGGTGATCTTTTCTTGCAGCTCCTTGAGCTCAGGTGAGGATTCGCCGAATTGACCCAGTGTGTTCAGGATCTGCTCACGGTTGCGCATGAGGGCAGACCCGGAGAGGGCGCTTGCCACCGTGAGGGCCAGCTTCATCTTCTTCGTTCTGCCGAGTAGGTAGCCGCCCAGGATGAGAGCCGTGATTGTCGTCTTGTTGTTCACGTCGTTCCTCCGCGCACGCGCCATCGTGGCCGTGCTCTCTAGTGGGTGGTTGTCACGTCGCCGCAGAGGGCGATTACTGCGAGCATGGCACCGCGGCGGGCTGTCGGTCTACGAAAGAGTCAGCGGCCTGGACTTTGGGGAAGCGCAGGCGTATGTTGCCTTTCCGGCGTCTCGTACGGGTCAGAACTGACCTTCACGGCCCGATTCCAGGCGTCCTTGCACGTCGTTCCCAGGCAGTGCACATAGTCAGGTCCGAATCAGTGAAGACTCAGTGCTCATGACCAGGTTGACCGGGGATGTTCAGCGAGTCGCAGGGTTCGGCGGACCTGCGCAACAGCGACTGCACGGCACCTCGATGGCTCTGATCGGGCCCGAGGGTTCAGCGGGAACTGCTGCCGCGGTGGAGCCCCTCCTCGTCCATGGTGATCCACGCGTCGATGGTGAGCCGTTCGAGGAAGGCGTCGTCGTGACTGACCACGATCAGCCCGCCCCGGTAGCCGGACAGGGCGTCGACCAGCTCATCGATGCTCTGCAGGTCGAGGTTGTTCGTGGGCTCATCGAGGATCAGCAGCTGGTGCGGCGGATCGGCCAGCAGCAGGGTGGCCAGTGCGACGCGGAACCGCTCACCTCCGGAGAGGTCTCCGATACTGCGGTTGATGGTGTCTCCGCGAAAGAGGAAACGGGCCAGGTTGGCCCTCAGCTCGCCCTGTGGTGCTGACGGGGCAGCAGCCTGCACGTCGTCGAGGATCGTGGACGTGTCGTCGAGATGATCCATACGCTGCGGCAAGTACCCGATCCGGGTCGTATGTGCCAGCGCATGGAATGGGCTTCCCTCTTCCTGCTCTGAGCCGGCGAGGAGCGTCTCCAGGAGCCGCGTCTTGCCGATCCCATTGCGCCCTGTCAGCGCTACACGTTCTGGTCCCTGCAGGATGTAGCCCTGGTCACGGGCGTCGCACAGCTCCGCCAGACGCCGGCCGGCCGGCACATCCGGGTCGGGCAGAGCGATGGTGATCGCCGAATCCCGGCGGACCCGTCTCTCCTGCTCGTCGACCGCGTCCTGCGCGGCGTCCACTGAGGAGTCCAGTTGCCCGCGAAGCTTGCCCGCCGAGACCTGCGCCTCCTGCTTGCGCATGTTCATGACGATCTTCGGCTTCCGCTTGTTCTCGAAATCTGTGCGGGCGTACCGCTGGCGTCGTGCCAGCTTCGTCTGCGCCTCGATGCGCTGGCGCTGTTCGGTCTTCAGCTGCTGCTCGGCCGAACGCAGCGCTTGCTCAGCGGCGGCCTGCTCGACGGCGAGGTGCTCCTGGTACGCGTCAAAGGGCCCCCCGAAGACGCTCAGGGCTCCGTCACGAAGTTCTGCTGTCGCCTGCATCAGGTTCAGCAGGGCGACGTCGTGGCTGACCACGATGAGGGATCCCCGCCAGGATGAGATCGCGTCGTACAGCTTGCCTCGGGCAAGATGGTCGAGGTTGTTCGTGGGTTCATCCAGCAGGACCACCTCAGCGGCACTGAGCTGCAGGCCCGCGATCGCGGTCAGCACAGTCTCACCTCCTGAGAGCGTTCCGACGGGCCGATCGAGGGCGATCCCGGGCAGCCCGATCCCGTCGAGAGCCGCGAGGCTGCGGGCCTCCACGTCCCAATCATCAGCCAGCGCATCGAAGTGAGCGGCGTCGGCGTCGCCGGATTCAATGGCGCGCAGCGCAGCCAGCCGCGGGTGAATGCCGAGCAGGTCCGCAACGGTCGCACCGGTGCTCAGCGTGATGTGCTGCGGAAGATAGCCCACATCGCCGGTGGTGGTGACCGTACCCGAGGTGGGCGCGAGATCTCCTGCGATGAGACGCAGCACGGTCGTCTTGCCGGTGCCATTGGCTCCGACCAGGCCGGTGCGCCCGACACCGAACGTCGCGGAGAGATGATCGACGGCGGCAGTGCCGTCAGCCCAAGTGAATGAAAGATCTGTCAGCGTGACGGCTGGCTTCTGCGTGATGGACATAAGGCTCCCGAAGTGTCAGAGGAAACGCTGACACCGGAAGCCCCGAAAAGGGCGTGATCGACGACGTCAGCGCGCGATGAACGCGGTCAGACGGTCGTGAATCAGCACTGGGGGCCATCCTCGCTCGGGAACATGGAAGCTCTCACAGGGTATCAGGCGGACAAGACGCGCGATAGCGCTGCCCGCACATGTCGCTGCCGCACATGTCACAGCCTCACACCGCCGGACCTGCCAACCGGACCTACCGCTGGCGCAGCGGCGCATGTGCCAGCTCGGCGATACCCTCATCCGGGCTCACCAGCGCCTCGAACCCCAGCTCCTCCCGCGCACGCTGAGGTGAGGCGGCGACGTGCCGGACGTCGAAGGCCCGGTACTGCCCCCTGGTCACCGGCGCCGGCCCGCCCATCACATGAGCCAGCCGGCGGGCCATATCGCCGATCGTGTATGTCTGCGGGGAGCACACGTTGTACGCTCGCAACCCCGCAGGCTGTGACACCACAGTCTCGATCGCGGCGAGGTTCGCCCGGGCAATGTCACTGACGTGCACGAAATTGCGCAGCTGATTCCCGTCCTCGAAGACCTGCGGCGGGTCGCCGTGCTGCAGCGCCGACCGGAAGATCGCCGCCACCCCGGAGTACGGAGTGTCCGCCGGCATACCCGGGCCATAGGCGTTGTGGTACCGCAGCGCGACGGCGCGGCCCGATTCCAGCGTGCACCAGGAGGAGGCATAGTGCTCCTGGGCGATCTTCGAGGCAGCGTACCCGGACCGCGGCGCGAACGGCGCGCTCTCCTCCACAAGGTGCGGCTGGATGTCTCCGCCGCATGTGGGGCAGGCCGGGTCGAAGCGACCTTGCCGCAGGTCATCATCGCGGCGGGGTGCCGGCGGCACGTCGCCGTCGGACGGGCACGTGTACCGGCCCTCACCGTAGACCACCACCGAGGAGGCCAGGACCAGATGCCTCGTCCCTGCTCGCGCCATCGCGGCGAGCAGGGACGCCGTGCCCAGATCATTGTGCGCGGCGTATCCGGGCAGGTCCTGCGCGTCGACGCCGTTGCCCACAGTGGCCGCCTGGTGACAGACGACGTCGACGCCGGGAAGCAGCCTGTCCAGCAGCTCCGCGTCGCGCACGTCGCCGTGGAGAGTCCCGGCCGGAAGTGCAGAGCTCTGGCCGTGGGCTTGGGGCAGCAGCATGTCGAGTCCGAGGACGTCGTGCCCCGCGGCAGTCACCGTCTCAGCGATATGCCGCCCGATGAATCCGGCAGCGCCGGTGAGCAGCACTCTCACGGAAGCTCCACGGGCAGCTTCATGCCGGCGAGCGCCTCCGGGCACTGGCAGTCCCGTTCCCGCCCAAGCGTTGAGACGACCCGATGCAGCCGGGATTTCAGCATGTCGATGTACTTCGCGAAGACCCGCAGGACCTCTGCCTGGCTGACTGAGGTCTCCGAGCTGATGCCGGCGTCGAGGTCGGTGACCAGGGCGACGGAGGCGTAGCAGAGCTCGAGTTCGCGAGCGAGGACCGCTTCCGGGTGGCCGGTCATATTCACCAGGTCCCAGCCCTGGCGCGCGTACCACTGGGATTCGGCGCGGGTGGAGAAACGCGGGCCGTCGATGACGACCATCGTCCCACCATCCACGGGCGCGGCGTCGGAGGGTTCAGCCGAGTTCACCGATTCGGCGCGGGCTCCAGCGTCGAGATGCACAGCGCCAGCGTCGGGGGCGCCCTCAAGCCCTCCGAGCAGGGCCGTCCGCAGCCGAGGGCAGTACGGGTCTGCGAAGGAGACATGGCAGGCGCCTTCTTCGAAGTAGGTCTGGA
>DXGD01000271.1 GCA_019114115.1 Candidatus Nesterenkonia stercoripullorum | reverse complement strand
CTTCCGCAGTACCAACCCCGCCACGCTGGAGACGCTCTACAACGTCGCCCGCGGCACGGAGAACGACGTCGACCGCGCCGTCCGCTCCGCCCATGCAGCATTCGAATCCCCTGCGTGGCGCAGCGTGAATGCCACCCGCCGGGGACACATGCTGCGCCGCCTCGGCGACCTTGTCGGCGAGAACGCAGAGCAGCTGGCCCGCTACGAGAGCCTCGACAATGGGAAGCTGCTGCGCGAGATGCGTGGGCAACTGAAATCGCTCCCCGAGTACTTCTATTACTATGCCGGCCTGGCGGATAAGGTCCAGGGCGCGCAGATCCCGTCCCCGAACCTGGATATCCTCAACTACACGCAGCGTGAGCCGCTGGGCGTGGTGGGAGCGATTACTCCGTGGAACTCTCCGCTGACTCTCACGACGTCGAAAATGGCACCGGCGCTCGCCGCGGGGAACACTGTGGTCATCAAGCCCAGTGAGTACACCTCCCGCACTGTGCTGCGGCTTGCTGAGCTTGCCCATGAAGCAGGGTTTCCCGACGGCGTCGTCAATGTGGTCACCGGCTTCGGAGCTGATACGGGAGCGGCCCTGGTCAGCCACCCGCTGTTGGCGAAGATCTCATTCACCGGCTCCACTGCCACCGGATCTCGCATCGCGGCGGAGGCGGCCAGCAGGTTCGTCGGATGCACGCTGGAGCTGGGCGGAAAGAGCCCGAACATCGTCTTCGATGACGCTGACGTCGCCAATGCCGCCATGGGCGTGGTGGCCGGGATATACGCCGCGGCGGGTCAGACCTGCATCGCGGGGAGCCGGGTCTTCGCCCATCGTGCCGTCTACGACGAGCTGCTGGAGCGGGTGAGCGCCCGTGCTGAATCGATCGTGATCGGTGATCCGCTCGCGGAGGATACGGAGCTCGGTCCGCTCGCCTTCTCTGATCAGCTGGAGAAAGTCGACTCGTATGTCTCCCTGGGAGCTGAAGAAGGCGCCCGGGTGTTCTCCGGAGGAGGCCGGCCCGACGTCGACCTCCCGGGGTACTTCTTCTCCCCGACAGTCCTTACCGAGGTCACCAACCAGATGCGGGTGGTCCGCGAAGAAATCTTCGGCCCTGTAGCGGCCATTATGCCCTTCGAGCACGAGGATGAGTTGCTGAGCATGGCCAATGACACGCAGTACGGCTTGGCCGCGGGCGTGTGGACCAAGGACCTGGCTCGAGCTCACCGGATGGCACGCAGGCTCGAGGCGGGCACCATCTGGGTCAATACGTACCGGGCGATGTCGCCCATGTCACCGCGGCAGGGCTTCAAGAGCTCCGGGGTCGGCATCGAGCACGGGCTTGAATCGATGAATGAGTACACCAGGCTCAAGAGCGTCTGGATCAACACGGACGAAGGCCCGGTGGCAGATCCGTTCATCATGCGCTGAGGGGATTCTCGCAGCTAACAGTCGCACGACAGACAGCAGGAGGAGAGCAATGCGGTTTTCGCTGTTCATCCACATGGAACGCCACGATGATTCGCTCACTCATGAGGAGCATTTCCAGAACCTGGTCGAGCTCACGCTGCTCGCTGAGGCGGGCGGGTTCAGCACAGTCTGGATCGGTGAGCATCACAGCATGGAGTTCACCATTTCCCCGAACCCGATGCTGCAGTTGGCGCATCTCGCAGCTAAGACCTCGACGATCCGCCTTGGCGCGGGCACGATCATCGCTCCGTTCTGGCATCCGATTCGGGCAGCGGGCGAGGCCGCACTGCTGGACGTCATCAGCGGGGGCCGGGCGGAGATCGGCATTGCCCGTGGTGCCTACCAGTTCGAATTCGACCGGCTCGCGGACGGGATGCCGTCGTCAGAAGGGGGCACGCATCTTCGTGAGCTGGTACCGGCCGTGCAGCGTCTCTGGCAGGGCGACTATGCGCATGACGGAGAGATCTGGAGCTTCCCGCTTTCGACCAGCTCGCCGAAGCCTGTTCAGCAGCCGCACCCGCCCATCTGGATCGCGGCCCGGGACCCCGCCTCGCACGATTTCGCCGTCGCCAATGGCTGCAACATCATGGTGACGCCGCTGATGAAGGGCGATGAGGAAGTCGAGGCGCTCGTCGGCAAGTACGAGACGGCGATCGAGAATCATCCCGAGATCACTGAGCGTCCGGACATCATGGTGCTGCGCCACACTCATGTCCACTCCGAAGACGATGACCAGGGGTGGCGTCCCGCAGCAGAGGGCGTGCAGAAGTTCTACCGGACGTTCGACGCATGGTTCGGCAATTCCACAGCTCCTCAGAACGGATACCTGGAGCCCAGCCCGGTGGAGAAGTTCGCCGAGCGGCCGGAGTTCTCACCAGAGTCTTTGCACGCCACAGCCATGATCGGGACGCCGACGGAGGTCATCGAGAGGCTGCGCCACTACGAAAGGCTCGGCGTGACGGAGTACAGCTACTGGATGGACAACACGCTCAGCCACGAGCAGAAGCGGCGTTCTCTCGAATTGTTCATCGAGAATGTGGTTCCCGCGTTCCGGCAGTAGCAGTTCGGGTGTCGCCGCGACTGCGCCGTTCCACGACGTTGGCCCTGCTCATCCCGGACATTCCGGGATGAGCAGATTAGGGGATCTGATAGGCGGCGTCGCGGGCGTCGGTGATCAGCATGTATCCCGGAGCGTGGGCGATGGCCAGCGGTGTGCCTGAGGCCATGACGGCGGCCTGGGGCGTCACCCCGCACGCCCAGAACACGGGGATGCTGTCTGGCGCGATCTCTACTGGGTCGCCGAAGTCTGGCTGACCCAGGTCTGCGATGCCGAGCGCCCCCGGCTCCCCGATGTGCACCGGTGCTCCGTGGACCGATGGGTAGCGTGCGGTGATGCGGACCGCGTCGGCCACCCGATCCGCGGGGATGGGCCGCATCGAGACCACCAGCGGCCCAGAGAATCGACCAGCCGGCACTGTGGGCACACTGGTGCGGTACATGGGGACATTGACGTCCTGCTCGATGTGCGCCACGGGCACGTCGTTCGTCAGGAGGGCGGCCTCGAAGGTGAATGAACAGCCGATCAGGAAACTCACCAGATCTTCGCGCCACTCGGACAGGACATCCGTAGGCTCGGCGGTCAGGTCGCCGTCGTGGTAGATGCGATACCGCGGAATGTCTGTGCGGATGTCTCCTCCTGCCAGGAGCTCCGAGGAGACCGCTCCCGCTTCCAGGACGCCGAGCACGGGGCAGGACTTGGGGTTCCGCTGGGCGAAGAGCAGCATCTCGAAGGCGTAGTCCGCCGGCACGGCCAGCAGGTTGGCCTGCGCGAAGCCAGCGCAGTAACCCGCGGTCGGCACCACGCGACCGCCCCGGAAAGCGGCTCTGGCGTCAGCGGGAGTCATCGTGACGTTGGCAGCGGGGGGAGAATCCGCAGAAGATGTCATGTCCGGTCTGGTCACCCCCACAGCTCGGCGATGCCGGCCAGCGAGTTCCAGCCCAGGTAGATCGTCAGCATCCAGGCCACCGTCCCGACGATCGCCAGCCACCGCGGGTAGTGGTACCCGTGGAGCAGGTCCCTGCGCCGCCACGCCACCCACAGCACGACGGTGAACCCGATCGGGAGGATCAGGCCGTTGATCGCGCCGGCGAAGATCAGCAGCGTCTGGGGTGCCTGGTTGAGGGTGAGGTAAAGCACGGCTCCGACCACCACGAAGGCCACCGTCAGCAGATTTCGCGTAATGGCCGAGGTGCGCTGGCTGGTGATGAACGTGATCGAGGTGTACGAGGCGCCAATGACCGAGGTCAGCCCAGCGGCCCAGAGCACGATGCCGAACAGGCGCACCCCGATCTCACCGGCAGCGGCCTGGAAGGCATCCGCTGCGATATTGTCCCCGGCCAGCGTGACGCCCCCGGCGACCACACCGAGTATGGCGAGGAAGAGCAATACCCGCATCACGCCGGTGACGATGATCCCCAGCACAGAGGCGCGAGTGATGTCCTTGACACTCTCCGGGCCTTTGATGCCGGAGTCGATCAGCCG
>DXGD01000270.1 GCA_019114115.1 Candidatus Nesterenkonia stercoripullorum | reverse complement strand
GCGTGGGCCGACAATGACGAGATAGCCTGCCGCAGGGGAGTCCCGGAGACATCGATGAGGTGGTCCGGTTCGGCTCCGGCCACCATGAGCCAGTTCGTGGACCACGGCTGAAGATTCTCCTCCCGGAGCAGCTCGGTGAAGATCCAGGGATTGTCAGCATCGCGTATAGCGTCGACAACAGCCAGCCCGGCTGCCCGATGGTCCACGTGATTCAAGCCCCAGCCCACTTCCAGCTCCCAGGGCTGGGTCAGCACCAGGTCCGGTTGCACTGCCCGGATTCGGCGGGCTATGTGACGCCGGGTCGTGTGGTCAGCTTCTAAGAGCCCATCCGGCAAGTCCAGGATGACAAGGTCTTCCACTCCGACTTCTGCACAGGCCAGGCGCTGTTCCTGGGCGCGCAAAGGACCGGCCTCCTCGGGCGGATGACTACGCATACCCGCTTCCCCAGCCGTGAGAAGCAGATAGGAGACGCTGACTCCGGCCGCTGTCCAGCGGGCGACCGCTGCGGAGGCACCGTATTCAAGATCATCGGGATGGGCGGCAACGCACAGCACACGGCTCAGTGAACTGTCGTCGAAATGCGGTAGATGCTCCATCGTTCCTCCTCGCCGGGTTTATGCCATCCCATCACGAAGAGAAACTCGCGGGGAAGGCCGACCGGCTGCACGCGAGGACATCAGAAAGCACCCGGAGGAGGCCCCGCACGCGTCACCGCCCGAATATCGAAGCCAGGGACCTCGAGCCAGGTCGTGATGCCATCAGGGAGGTGCTGGGCGTCGAGGGACACCTCTACGGTGACTTCTGTGCCGTGCTCACCGCCTGTATCGCACCGCTCCAGCCGGACTGCGTTACGCTCGGCCGTCGAACGCGCTACATCACAGGGGTACCCGGATGCCAGCCCACGAGCGGCGTCCGCACCGGCCAAGGCAGCTAAGTCCGCTGCGCGGGCCGCGACTGCTGATGCCAGAGTCGCACTGATCACCAGATACGTCACCGCTGCGAGCACGATCATGACCGCGCAGATCGCCAGAGCGAGCACGGAACCAGAACCTTGCTCGCAGCGGTGCGTAGCGCCGCGCGAAGAGACACGCTTTCCGAGCACCATGAAGGGTCAGTCGCCTTCCACCCGGACCGTGGCCTGCGCTCGGTGATGCTGCTCGATGGCGAGTACACCCAGCACCCGCACTGGCTTCTCCAGCGTGACCTCGGTGAACCCTTCGGACCGAGGCGAGAATGACACGATGACGTCCTCCCCCGCGCGGCGACGAGCCGCGCTGATCGCCGTTTCAGCTGACTCCCCGCGGGCAAGTTCCCGGGCTGCCCCGCGGGCCGCATCCTCCACGCCGATCTGCGTCGTCCCGAACGTCGCCAGTCCGAGCAGGACCGCCAGCATCAGCACGACCGCGGGCAGTGCAATGGCGAACTCCGCACTGACCGAGCCATCCTCGTGACTGCCTGAGCCGAACAGCGAGGGCTGAGCCAAGCTGCGCTCATCCGAAGCTCCCGACTTCACAGCGTGCCTCGGGCTGGACAGCGGCGCAGAGCCGGGATCACGGTGTCAGCGCTCGCTCGATGAGACCGTTCAGGAAACCCTGAACCGCACCTGAGGAGAGGATCGTGACAAGCAGCCCGGCGAAGCCCACCGCTGCCAGCATGACAATCCCGTACTCCGCTGTGGCGAGGCCTTCTTCGTCCTCATGGATGCTCTGCATCGAGCGCAGGCCGCCGCGTGAGGACGACGTCGCATGGCTGATGGCAGTGCCTGATTCTGCGAGATGCGCAGTCTTGAGCGTCATGGTGGTGGCTCCTTCGAGTTCCCCGGTAGTGCCGTGTGCACCCGGTGTGTTCCAGGATCACCGATCAGCGCGATGCCGTGGGGCCCCGGCACATGGCCTGTGGAAGAAGGTCCGCTGCAACAGGAAGGGCGCCTGGCCGGGGCTAAAGCGTCCCCGGCCAGGCGCCCTTCGGCAGCCTCGGCAGTGCGGATATCAGCGGCGCATGACCTTGCGAGCCAGCCAGTTCCCCACGAGCTGCAGAGACTGGACGAAGATGATGACCACGGCCACTGCCAGCCACGTGACCTCAGGGCGGAACCGGTTGTACCCTTCGACGATCGCGAAGTTGCCGATGCCGCCGCCGCCGATGATGCCGGCCAGGGCGGACATATCAGTCAGCGCGATGATCACGAAGGTGTAGCCCAGGATCAATGGTCCCAGCGCTTCTGGCAGCATCACCGTGATGATGATGCGCAACCGGGAGGCACCCATCGCACGCGCCGCCTCGATGACGCCGGGGTCGATGGAGACCAGGTTCTGCTCGACGATCCGGGCGATCGCGAACGTCGAGGCCCAGATCATCACGAAGATCACCGCATCGTTTCCGATGCTGGTGCCCACGACTGAAATGGTCAGCGGCTGGACGGCGGCGATCAGGATGACGAACGGCACCGGCCGGATCAGGTTCACCACGAAATTGGTCAGCAGGTACACCGGCTTATTCGCCAGCAGGCCGCCGTCCCGCGTGGTGTAGAGGGTCAGGCCGATGAGCAGCCCGACGAGCCCGCCGATGACGAAGGACCAGGACACCATGTAGATGGTGTCGGCCACAGCCTCCAGCAGCGTTGGACCGTAGTAGTCCCAGTCGAGGTTCTGATACGTATCGATCACTGGGCCACCTCCTGTACCTGGCCAGCCTCACCGAGTTCGGCGATGAAGCTCTCCACTGCGGCTGCCGGGCCGTCCACGGCCAAGGTGAGCAGCCCGTAGGCGGCGTTCTTGGTCGTGCTCATGCCACCGTGGACGATCTCGAAACGTACACCGTGGGTGTCCGCGCGCCCCAGCACCGTGCCCACAGCGGAGGAGTCCTTGAGCGAGACGGTGACCAGGCGCCCCTCGCTCGACTGCCGGATGCGTTCAATGTCCTCCCGGGTCGGACGGTCTTTCAGCGCCGAGCCGACGAAGCTGGTCTCCGCCCCGT
The DNA here is from genome assembly GCA_019114115.1 of Candidatus Nesterenkonia stercoripullorum. Taxonomy (GTDB): domain Bacteria; phylum Actinomycetota; class Actinomycetes; order Actinomycetales; family Micrococcaceae; genus Nesterenkonia; species Nesterenkonia stercoripullorum. The sequence goes on along the minus strand of DXGD01000270.1, from coordinate 1,564 downwards.
CCCGCGGGTTGGAGAAGATATCGAAGACCTGCCCGGTCTCGACGATCCGGCCCTTGTCCATGACAGCGACCCGGTCCGCGATGGACCGGATCACCTCCATCTCATGCGTGATGGCGACGATCGTGATGCCGAGCTCCTCATTGGCCCTGCGCAGCAGCGCGAGCACTTCAGCTGTCGTGGAGGGATCAAGCGCCGACGTCGACTCATCCGCAAGCAGGATGTCCGGCTTCACGGCCAGCGCCCGCGCGATGCCGACCCGCTGCTTCTGCCCGCCCGAGAGCTGCTCAGGGTACTGCCTGGCCTTATCCGCCAGACCGACGAACTCCAGCAGCTCGCTGACCCGCTCCTGCCGATCTCGCTTCTTCCACCCGGCGACTTTCAGCGGGTATGCCACATTCCCCGCCACGCTGCGCGACTGGAAGAGGTTGAACTGCTGGAAGACCATGCCGATGCGGGAGCGCACTTTGCTCAGCCGGCCCTCGGAGAGACGGGAGATCTCCTGCCCGAGCACATGGACCGAGCCTGACGTCGGCCGTTCCAAGCCGTTGATCATGCGGATGAGCGTGGACTTGCCAGCTCCGGAGAACCCGATGACGCCGTAGACCTCACCGCGGTCGACGTGCAGTGACACATCGTCGACCGCGGTGACGGAATGGCCGGTCTTGCCCTTGACAGTGAATGTCCGGGTGGCGCCGCGGAATTCGATCAGCGGCGCGCCCGATTCCTCTAGGGGCGTGCGGGAGGAAAGGCTCACTCCTCGGAATCCTCGTCATCGGACTGGGCCTCGCGCAGCGAGTCCTCGTATTCGGTCAGGCCGTCCTGAAGCTCCTCGGCCGAGGGATCACGCGGCACTGAGGTGCCCTCGGAGACCTCCGCGGCAGAGTCCAGGATGCGCTCGTCGTGGTACAGCTCGGCCAGCTCGTTGAGGGTCTCGTCGTCGCGGTCCTCATCACGCACGACGAAGCCGTTGATGTAGGGGAAGGCCACATCGGCTTCCGGGTCGTCGCTGAACAGCGCGGTGTTCGGGTCGATACCGGCGTCGTTGGTGAAGCTGTTGTTGATGATCGAGCCCTCCACGGACTGCATCGCATTGACAGTCTGCTCCGAGTTCACCGGTTCGACGGTCACCGTCGAGGCCTCCTCGTCGATATCCGCGGGGCGCGGTTCGGCCACGTCGTTGCTGAGCTCCAGCAGGCCGGCCTCCACGAGCACATTGATCCCGCGGGCCTGGTTGATCTCGTCGTTGGCGATCGCGACGGAATCCCCCTCTTCGAACTCGTCCAGATCGCTGTACTCCTCGGAGTAGAGCGCCAGCGGAACGACCTCAGTGCCGCCGATCATCGCGAGGTTGTCGTCATTGGAGACGTTGTAGTTGGCGAGATAGGCGATGTGCTGGAACCAGTTCATGTCGATGTCGCCGGCGTTCAGCGCGGGGTTGGGCTGGTTGTAGTCGTCGAAGTTCACGATCTCGACGTCGATGTCCAGCTCCTCCTGGGCGAGCTCAGCGAACTCGCGGTTGGTGTCGTCCTGCGCGACGACGCCGATGCGGATCGTCCCATCGTCG
>DXGD01000269.1 GCA_019114115.1 Candidatus Nesterenkonia stercoripullorum | reverse complement strand
ATCCCGCACCAGTAGATGGCTCCAGTGCACATGACGCACGGTTCGGCACTGGTGTACAGGGTGGCCTTCGCCCGCTCATCCTCGTTGAGGTGGGAGACGGCTTCAGCTGCTGCGGTGAGCTCGGCGTGCTGTGTGGGGTCCCCCTCCGGTGGCATCGAATTATTGCCCCGGCGCGAGACGACCCGGCCAGAGGAGTCGGCGACCAGTGAGGCGAACGGGTGCCGACCGCGCTCTTTGGCCTCCTCGGCCAATGCGATCGCCTCCCTCAGTAGTGTCATATCCTGCGGCGACGCATCGGTTCCAGTCATGGACTCTCCTCAGTTGTGGGGGTGGTGGGGGCAGTGGACTCGGTGGATGAGGCAAGACCCCGTCGGTCCTGGCCGTTGAGCAAGGCATTGAGCAGTACTGCGACGATAGCGCAGAGGAAGATACCGGATTCGAGGATCAGTGAGAGTGGACCTTCGAGCTGGCTCAGCAGTTCCGGCATCGCCATCGGCAGCACGCCGACGCTCAGGGAGATGGCCACGATCAGCGCGTTGGGGGTGTCGTCGTATCGAACCTGGGCAAGTTCCTGGATTCCCGCCGCAGTCGTCATGCCGAACATGACGATGGCTCCTCCTCCCAGTACTGCTGGTGGAACGGTGGCGATGACGGCTCCTAGTTTCGGGAAAAGTCCCAGCGCGATCATGATGGCTCCCGCGGCGGCTACGACGAAGCGGCTCTTGACCTTCGTCATCGCGATGAGCCCAGTGTTCTGGCTGAACGCATTGAGCGGAAAGCCATTGAAAAGGCTGGAGGCCATGGTCGAAAGCCCTTCAGCCCGGAAGGCATTGCCAAGCCGGCGCGGCGTGATCTCCGTGTCGATCATGCGCCCGATAGCCAAGGTGTTCCCGGTGGTCTCGGCCATGATGACGATCATGGCCAGAGTCATGACGAGGATGGGAACGAGGGAGAACTGCGGGGTTCCGAAGGCCATGGGTGCTGAGATGCCGAACCAGGCGGCGTCCCCGACCGCTGAGAAATCGGTCACTCCGGCTATCATCGCCGCGACGGAACCGACCAGCAGCCCGATGAGCACTGACAGGGACGATACGAGACCTTTGAACTTCACATACACCACGACCGTCACTGCCACGGTGAGCAGACCCAGCAGCAGGTGACGTGGAGCTCCGAAGTCTTCAGAATCGACGCCCCCGCCCAGCCATCCCGCGGCCGCTGGCATCAGGGATATGCCCACGATGGTGATCAAGCACCCGATCACGACGCGCGGAAAGAAGCGCAACAGCCGGGAGAAAATCGGTGCCAGGCCTATCACGATGAGCCCGGCGCCCAGTGCGGCACCGAAGACATAGCGCAGCCCATACTCCTGACCGATTAGCAGCATCGGGGCCAGCGCGATGAAGGACGCGCCTTGAATGAGCGGAAGGCGCGCCCCGAATCTCCAGAACCCTAGAGTCTGTATGAGCGTGGCCACGCCGCCGATGACAAGGTTCGCGTTGATCAGGGTGATCATCTCTGCTGTGCTGAGCCCGAGCGCGCCGGAAAGGATCAGTGGAACGGCGACGACTCCCGCATAGATCACCAGGACGTGTTGCAGGCCCAGCGTCAGCAGAGGTCTGACGGGCAGCATCTCATCGACTGGCTCGACGTTCCGAGACCGTGTCCTCCTGCGAGATCCTGTGGCGTTCATAGCGTGCTCCTCGTCGTCCCGGTGCGCTGGTGATTCCCGGATACGGGAAGGATATGGCGGATCTATACATCAGAAAACATAGTTTCTATCGAGAAAAACGATAGATTGGCGCCATGCGGTTCACGATCGACCAGGTAGAAGCGTTCATCCTTGTCGCACGGCACGGTTCTTTCTCTGCGGCCGGCCGCGCGCTGGGGCGCTCGCAGTCGACTGTGTCTATGGCGGTAGCGAATCTGGAGATAGCACTTGATGCGGATCTCTTTGATCGTTCGACCCGTCGCCCCACGCTGACAGTTGCGGGGGAGGCCCTTCTGGTAGAGGCGAAAGCACTCTACGATCGGAGCCTGACGTTTGAGCGGCATGGCGACGCGTTGTCAGCCGGAGCCCCGTCAAGCGTCTCTGTGGCCGTGTCCGTGCCGCCCCAGGTCGTTCGCACCGTTTTCACGGGCTTCTCGGATGCCTACCCTCATACTGATGTGCATATACGGAACCCTGCGCAAGGCGATGCAGCGCGCATGGTCTCTGAGGGCGAGGCAAGCATGGGGATCTCCTTCGCCGTACCTGACTATGACGACTCGCTAGCGTTCTGCCAGCTCGGCAAAGTCATCATGTCTCATATTGCTCACCGCAACCATCCTTTGGCGAAGATTGAGCGGCCGACCTTCGACGATCTCCGCGCGTACCGTCGCCTTGCCTATGATGCGCACGCTCGGACGCTTCCGACGAGTGAATACCTGCAGTCGTCGCAGACATGGACAGCCGACTCCTACGATGCGCTGATCGCCTTGGTCAGTCAGGGTATCGGCTGGGCGACTCTTCCACGGGTAGTGGTCCGCCATCTTATCGAGCGAGGGCTCCTCGTAGAGCTCTACCTGGAGGCTTATCCGTATACGGACTGGATCGTCTCGGTCGATCTGCTGTGGCAGCGGCGTCGTCGCTTCAATGCTGCGGAGTCATGGCTCATCTCGGAGTTCAAGAAACTGAAAATCACCGAGGTCTCACCCTTCGGGCAATCCACTACGCGGTAGTCTCAGCGGTGTCACCTGCGGCGACGGGACGCACTGGTAGGGAGTGCGGGACTTGAACCCGCGACCAAAGGATTATGAGTCCTCTGCTCTAACCAACTGAGCTAACTCCCCCTGGACAGTCACCGGTACAGGCGGTGTGTCCGCACATCATCATATCGAGAACCGTGACGTGCGGTGCAATTCAGCCCTGTCGTCCCGCAACT
>DXGD01000268.1 GCA_019114115.1 Candidatus Nesterenkonia stercoripullorum | reverse complement strand
CCCGAGCGGCGGTCAGAGGACGGCCCGCTGGATGAGGACCGCCCAGCTCACCGCACTGCCTCAGCGGACCGGCGCATCCTGAGGCTGCGCGCCGGCCTCGGACTCCTCGCCGGTGCGGCCACCGCGATGGTCACTGCCGCCGCCTGGCTGCGGGCGGAGCAGGAGCTTCCGACCTGGACGACAGGTCTGGAAGGCTCCATCGAGGAGACTGGGGTCAGCCACGAAGTCACCGGGGTCCTGCTGGCCTTCCGCGCCTATGACACCCTGCTGGAATCGGCAGTCCTGCTGTTCGCTGCCGTCGCCGTGCTGGCTCTGGGGCAGGGTCGTGGGCTGGACCATGTGCAACGCAGCCGCAGCTCCCCTGCCTCGGTGCTGCCGTGGATGGCCCGCTGGATCGCTCCGCTGGTCCTGCTGACCGGGCTCTGGCTGCTTTTCGCCGGCAGCTCCGATTCGGGCGGTGCGTTCCAGTCCGGGGCCGTGCTGAGCGCGCTGCTGATCCTGCTGCGCACTGCCCAGGTCCCATTGGACGGGCTACTCCGCTATGCCCTGCGGCCGGCCCTGGTGCTCGGCGTGGTCGTGTTCATCCTCGTGGGGCTGATCGGGCCGCTGACCGGCGATGCGTGGCTGAGCTGGGGCGACCAATGGTCGTTCGCGCTGATCCTCACTGTGGAGATCACGTTGACGCTGGGCATCGCCGTCGCGCTGTTCGTCGTCTACCTCGGCTTGGAGAGCCCCGCCGAGGACGACGGCCCGTACCAGCATCCCGCTGGCAACACCAGCCGCGACCAGCTGGCAGGTGAGGGCGCATGACCCGCGTAACACCCCTCGTGCCGCTGGCCGCCGGCCTCGTAGAGGGCTCCGCGATGACTGCCGAGCTGTGGTACCTCCTGCTGGGATCGCTGCTGACCGTCGCGGGGCTGACGCGCATGATGCTGACACGGGACCTCGTGGCTCGCCTGATCGCGATGAACGTCGTGGGCGTGGGCTCGCTGGTCGTCCTGCTCAGCCTCGCGGCGCGCTCCCACGCCATCGACCCGGTCCTCTCGGCCCTGGTCATCACGGGACTGGTGATCACTGTGGCGTTCACCGGCGTCGGCGCTGTGCTGATCCGGCGCATCGAGAGCCCCGGCACATCGCGCCAGCCTCACGGTGGTGAGCAGGAATGACTCCCCAGACGCTCTTCCCGGACGCACTGGTCCAGTTCGCCATCGGCGGGCTCGTGCTGCTGCCGCTGTTGGCCGCGACGCTGTGCGTCCTTCTCCCGCACACCCCGAGGCGCATCCTGGGCGCCTTCACCGCCCTCGCCGTGCTCGTTCTCAGCCTTCCCGTCGTCTGGCAGGTGAGCGCCGGCGACGTCGTGCAGTCCGCACTAGGCGGCTATGACGCCCCGCTGGGCATCCGGCTGCGAGCGGACGGCCTCTCCGCCGCGTTCCTGGCCCTCACCTCCGTCGTCGGCGCGACGACGACGCTCTACGCCGCCGCCCAGCCCCATTCCACCGGAACCCGGCTGCTCAGCGGGACGGGGCAGGTCACGGCCTCCACCGGTGCTGTCGCTACCGGCCGTGGCCCGCAATGGGAGCCCTCCCATGCCGGCTTCTGGCCGCTCTGGCTGGGCTGCTGGGCTGGGCTCAACGCCGTGTTCCTCTCAGGGGACCTCTTCAACACCTACGTCGGGCTCGAACTGGTGGGGCTGACGGCCGTGGCCCTCGTGGCCCTGGGCGGGCGGCCCTCCTGGGCGGCCGCCCTGCGCTACCTCTTCATCGCCGTCGCAGGTTCACTGCTGTTCCTCGTGGGCACCGGGCTGATCGTCGCCATGACGGGAACCCTCGACATCGAGCAGGCCTCCTCGACGGCCAGTGACGCCGGCCCAGCCGACGTCCTCGCGTTGACGCTGATCTCAGTGGGCCTGGCGCTGAAGCTGGCCCTGGTCCCCCTGCACCGCTGGCTCATCCCTGCTCACTCCGGAAGTCCCAGTGCCGTCTCGCCGCTGCTATCTGCCCTGGTCATCAAAGCGGCGTTGTTCGTGCTGCTGCGCTGCTGGCTGTGGCTCTTCGACCCCGATTCGACAGCTGCAGGACTGGCCTGGGGGCTGGCAGGGCTCGGCGTCCTGGCGCTGGTCTTCGGCTCCATCATGGCCCTGCGCCAGACGCACCTGAAGCGGCTCATCGCCTACTCGACGGTCGCCCAAGTCGGGTACTGGTTCCTCATGCTGCCCCTCATCGTGGATCCCGCCGCCGGGAACCTCGAGGATCAGCCAGGCACGGAACTGGCCCCCGACGACGTCGTCTCCGGGGCACTCGCAGCCACGGTCGCGCTTGCTCTGGGCCACGGGCTGGCCAAGAGCGCGCTCTTCCTCGCCGCTGGCTACCTCAAGGACGTCTACGGAACCGACGAGATCGCCGCTCTGCGCGGGGTCGGACAGCGCCACCCCATGCTGGTCATGTCGATGGGCCTGGCCGCGGTGGGCCTCGTGGGCCTGCCGATCTCCCTGAGCTTCACCGGGAAGTGGAAGCTGGCGACCTCCGCGGTGGCCGCCGGACACTACTGGATCCTGGTCGTCTTGATCGTGGCGACTCTGCTCAGTGCGGCCTATATGCTCAGAGTGCTCGCCCCGCTGCTCATCGAATCGGAGGATGACGCCAGCGAAGTCCCCGGCCCGCAGGTTGCGCTGAGCACCTATTCGAGGCTGGCAGCCTACGCTCCGCTGCTGCTGGGCACTCTCACGATCGCCGCCGGTCTGCTCGGCGTGTGGTTCGAGGAGCTCCTGGAGGTGGGCGCACCATGGTGACCCAGCTGATGCCTACCCCGGCCGGCAGCGCGCTGGCGAACCTTCTCGAGCACCCGGTAGTGGAGCGCACGGTCGACGTCGTGCCGCTGATCATGGTGCTGCTCTCGCTCACCGCCGCCATCGCGATCTTCCCGCTGCGGGATGCCCAACGTGGCGTGCGGACCACGGTGAACCTGCTCGCGGCTGTCGCGAAAGTGGGACTCATTGCAGCACTGGTGCCTGCCGTCGTCGGGGAGGGCCTGCGCCCGGAATTCTCGATGCCCTTCCTCCCCGGGATCGACCTGGTGCTGCGCGCCGACCCCATGGCCCTGTTCTTCGGCGGCCTGTCCGCCCTGCTCTGGCTGCTGACCACGATCTACGCGATCGGATATCTGCGCGGAACACCGCATCAGAGCAGGTTCTTCGGCTTCTTCAGCCTGTGCGTCACCGCGACAGTGGGCATCTCCTTCGCCGGGAATCTCGTGACGTTCCTCATCTTCTACGAGATGCTCACGCTGGTGACCTATCCCCTGGTCGCCCATTGGGGCAACCCGGCGTCGCTGCGTGCGGCGAGGATCTACCTGCGCTACGCGATGGGCGGCGGGCTGGCGGTGCTCATCGGGGTCGTCTGGCTGACGATGTACGCCGGCGCCGTCGACTTCGCCGAGGGCGGCGCAGAAGGCGTGGCCGAGCTGTCCGAACGCTCACCCGGCGTCGCCACGGTGATCTTCGTGCTGCTGATCTGCGGGCTCGGCGTCAAAGCGGCGCTGTTCCCGCTGCACGGCTGGCTGCCGCATGCGATGGTCGCTCCGGCTCCGGTCTCGGCGCTGCTGCACGCCGTCGCCGTCGTCAAAGCGGGGGTCTTCGGTATCGTCCGGGTCATCGACGACGTGTACGGGATCTCCGTCGCCGATGAGCTGGGGGTGCTCACCCCGGTGCTCGTCGTCGCCTGCTTCACCATCGTCTACGGCTCCTACCAGGCGCTGCGCCAGAACGACCTCAAGAAGCGGCTCGCCTACTCCACAGTCTCCCAAGTCAGCTACGTGGTCCTGGGCGTCACCCTCGTCACGGAACTGGCGACGACGGGCGGCGTGGTCCACCTGGTGCACCAGGGGATCATGAAGATCACGCTGTTCTTCTGCGCCGGGCTGTTCGCCGAGGTGGTGCGGGTCAAAGCCGTCGATCAGATGCGCGGCCTCGGATACCGCATGCCCTGGGCCTCGGCCGCGTTCACCATTGCGGCCTTCGGCATGATCGGGCTGCCCCCGACCGCCGGGTTCATCTCGAAATGGCAGCTGGGCCAGGGAGCGATCGCCTCGGACCACCCGTGGGTGCTGTGGGTGCTCATCGCCTCTTCCCTGCTCAACGCCGCATACTTCCTGCCCGTGGTGTACGGGATGTGGTTCCGTGACCCGCCGCAGGATTCCGAGTCCGCCAGGCAGGATTCCGGTGCCGCGCAGCAGGGCAGTTCCGAGACCCGGAGCGTACAGGTGCGGGAGCCGCTCATGCTGGCCGTGCCCGCGCTCTGCACGGCCGGCTTCTCCGTGGTGGTCGGGCTCGCGGCGGCGGTCCCCTTCTCGCCGCTGAGCCTGGCTGAGTACATCGCTGAGGGGGTGTTCGGCTGATGCTCATCGCCCTGACGTTCCTCCTGCCGCTGTGCGCCGCCACAGCACTCGTCATCTCCGGTGCTGCGCCCACGGCACTGCGAGCGCGAGCCCGCCGCAGCGTGGTCATCGCCGCACCGCTGACGGTCGCGCCGGCTGTCGCTCTCGCGCTCACAGCGACTATCGGCACGCCGGAGGCGCCCGGCGCGGGAACGGCGTCCGGGGGCACGTCGCTGGAGATCCCCTGGCTGCTCTTCGGCACGCATTTCGCCGTGGACTATTCCGGACGTGCGCTGCTGCTGATCGGCGCGCTGCTCTATGCTGCGGCGCTGATGGCGGTGGGATGGCTGAAACTGCGGCACGCCGAGCGCTCGGCGGCGGCGCTGACCGCGTTCCTGCTGATGAGTTTCATCGGCAATGCGGGCGTCTACCTCGCCGCCGATACTGTCTCGTTCTATCTGTCCTTCGCTGTGATGAGCTTCTCCGCGGCCGGGCTCGTGGTGCACTACCGCAGCCCGGCAGCCCACCGGGCGACCAGCATCTACCTGGTCATGTCGGTGCTCAGCGAGACGGCGGTGCTCGCTGCTCTGATGATCACGGTGGCATCGGGCGGGATGATGCTCTCCGATGCTCCCGCCGCAGTCTCCGCGAGCGATCACACCGGCCTCGTCGTGGGGCTGCTGCTGTTCGGCTTCGGTGTCAAAGCGGGCACGATCCCGCTGCACGTCTGGCTCCCGCTGGCGCACCCCGCCGCCCCGCCGGCCGCCTCAGCAGTGCTCTCGGGCGCCATGGTGAAGGCCGGGCTGGTGGGCTGGCTGCGCTTCGTCCCCTCCGCGGAGCCACTTCCGGCAGGTGACGACGCCGATCTTCTGGCCACGCTCGGGTGGGTCCTGCTGGGCCTCGCGCTCACCGGAGCGTTCGCTGCCGTCGTCGCCGGGGTGCTGCAGAACGATCCGAAAGTGGTGCTGGCGTACTCGACCATCTCCCAGATGGGGTTCATCGCCGCGCTCGTCGCCGTGGGGATGATCGAGTCCGAGCTCAGGACGGCGACCTCCGTGGCAGCTGTGATCTATGCCGTGCATCACGGGCTGGCCAAAGGGGCGCTCTTCCTGGGCGTGCCGGTCCTGAAGCACTACGGCCGCGGGCCGGTGAAGCTCGTCGTGGGTGCTGGTCTTGCCATCGCGGCCCTGGCCGTCGCCGGTGCTCCGCTCACCTCCGGCGCGCTCGGCAAATACGTCTCGAAGGAGGCCGTCGCGGGAATCTCCTTCGCGGGGACGGAGGTCGAGTACCTGCTGCCCTTCGTCGCGACCGGCTCCACGGTGCTGCTCATGCGTTTCGGGTGGATTCTGCGGCACAGTGAGCGTGACCCGGTGCGGGCACCTGATGGGGAGCTCGTGTCATGGCTGGCTGTGGTGGTGGCGGCCGTCGTCGTGCCGTGGCTGGTGGAGCGGCACTGGTTTACCGCCGAGGGCCTGCCGGTCAGCCCGCCTGGCTGGGAGGCCGCGACGCTCTGGGACGCGAGCTGGCCGATCCTGCTGGGCCTCGCGCTCGGCACGGCAGTCTGGTGGCTCTCGGCGCGGGGCTCCCTTCCCGCCGCCGCGCGGGCCGACGGCGGCCTCGTCCCTCCCGGGGACCTCATCGTGGCTGAGGAATCCGTGGTGCGGGTGGTCCGGGCTCGCTCGGGTCGCGTCCTGGACAGGGGCCACTACCTCACGCAGCGGACAGCGCGTGCCTGGTCGAGCGCCTGGGGCTGGCTGAGCGCGGTCACCCGGAAGAGCAGTTCCCGGCTTGAGTCCCGGCTGACGTCTTGGGGTTCCTCGGGCACCGCACTTCTGCTGGTGCTGGGCCTGCTGGTCGTCAGCGGTGCGCTGCTGAGCACTGCCTCGAGCTGGGCAGGGTGGTGGTGACGATGGGCGCTCCTCGGTGGATCAGCGCAGCGGTCATCCGGACCGTGTTCCTGACTCTGGTGTGGCTGCTGCTGGCAGGCCCTGACCCTGACTACGCGATCTATGGTGCGGTCTCAGTAGCTGCTGCGCTGGTGATGTCGCTGTGGCTCCAGCCGCCTGTCCGTGTCCGCGCCGGCTCTGCCGAGCGAGGCGGCGACGCTGACGCATCGGCGCCGGAAGAACTGCGCCGTTGTGGAGTGCCGGCGGTGGTCCGCCAGGGTGCTGCCGGCGTCGTGCTGGTGGTGTGGTTCCTCTGGCAGTCGGTGATCGGTGGTGCTGACGTGGCGCTGCGGGCGGTACGACGCCGGGTCGACGTCGATCCGGTGATCGAGCGGGCGCCCTTCCTCCTCCCGCAGGGCCATGCCCGCCAGCTCGCGCTGCTGCTGATGAACCTTATGCCCGGGTCGATGGTCCAGCAGGTGATAGGGCAGGCTGCCACCGATGACGAGTCCGGCGATGCTCGCGGCTCCGCCGGCTCGCAGGGGACGCAGAACCCCGAGGAGACCGTCGAACTGCATTCTCTGGCTGCCGCGCTGCGTCCCGCGCAGCAGTGGGAGCATCTGCAGCAGCGCGTCGGGGCCGCCTTCGGGCACTCGGCGTCGCCTCGGTAGGAGTCCGGCAGGGGCTCGATAGGGGCTTCCGCGGCCGCGGGTGCGGTCCGCGCCGCCGTCGTCATCCGGCGACGACGTCGAATGTCCCGCGCACGATGGCTCCCAGGCCCCCGAGCCCGGCGAGCACCATCGCCAGCGTCCGCGCCGTCGTCAGCGGGACATGCTTACTCAGCAGACCGCCGACGGCGATGCCGAGCAGCACCGTGACGGCGATACCCGCGAAGAGCCAGCCCAGCGCCAGGCCATTCGCCCCGCCTGCGGCCACCGCGCCGGTGTCCACGCTGCCCATCGCCAGCTTGCTCACGGCCGAGACCGCGCCGAAGGTCATGAAGACCGGCTGCATCGTGGCCGCGAAACTTCCCTGATCCCAGCGCGAGACCCGGGAGTAGACCACCATGACCGGTGCAGCAACCCCTGAGGTGGTGTTGAAGAACCCACCGACGACGCCGGCCACCCATCCGCTGGAGCGCCCGCGGAGATAGGGCAGCTGCGGCAAGGAGAACGTCACCACGAGCGCGATCAGCACGATGGCGCCCAGGATGATCGAGAGCCACCCCGCAGGCAGCTGCCCCACGAGCCACGCCCCCGGCACAGCCCCGAGCAGTGAGGCGGGTGCCAGCAGGAGGTATCGTCGCCAGTCGATCCGCGGGAAGACGGCGATCATGATCAGCAGCCCGGAGACGACGGTGGTCATATTCGTGATGAGCACCCCGATGCCGGGACCCAGCACGATCGCCAGCACAGGAGCCACGACCAGCCCGACCCCTGTCCCTGAGAGTCGCTGCAGGACGGTCCCGACCAGCACGGCGACGCCGATGACGGCTATGACCTCCACCCCGGTCACCGCCCCACGGCATATCCCTGGTTGCCCCGCGGATTGGCCCCGGCTTTGAGCCAGCCACCCTCACGCGCGACGGCGGAGAGCCGTCCTTCCGACCATTCCGGTCCCATGACCAGCCGGTGACCTCGCCGCTCCAGGTCGGCAAGCACTTCCGCGGAGAAGCGCCCTTCGATGGCGAGCTGCCCCGGAAACGCCTCACGCGGATAGAACGAACTGGGCGTGTGATCCGAGTGGAACGCTGGGAAGTCGATAGCCTGCTGCAGGTCATGCCCGCTATGGACGAGGTTGAGGAGGAGCAGGATCTGCCACTGGTCCTGGAAGTCCCCTCCGGGCGTTCCGAAGGCCAGCCAGGGCTTGCCGTCGCACAGGGCGAATGACGGCGAGAGCGTGGTCCGCGGCCTCGCCCCGGGACGCAGCGTGTTCGGAAGATCCTCCTGCAGCCAGAACATCTGGCCGCGCGTGCTCAGGCAGAAGCCCAGCCCCGGAATGGCCGGCGAGGCCTGCATCCACCCGCCGGACGGAGTCGCCGAGACCATCATCCCGGAAGCATCCACGACATCGACGTGGCAGGTGTCCCCGCGGGTCTCACCGGAGGCGTCCACGGTGGGCTCGCCTGCTCCGGCTCCGGGGCCTGACCCGCCCCCCGCTGCCGTCCGGCGGAGCGGATCCGGGTAGGCCGGCATGCGCAGCGGGGCCTCGGTCGGCCTACCCGGCCGAAGCTCCAGGGAAGCCCGGTCGCCCACCAGCGCCTGCCGCGACCTCGTGTACTCCGCGCTGAGCAGCGCCTGCATGGGCACGTCGGTGAAGTCCGGGTCTCCGTACCAGGCCTCTCGATCGGCCATGGCCAGCTTGCCCGTCTCCACGATCAGGTGCACCCAGTCGGCCGAGCCGGGGACGACGTCGTCCAGCCCCAGGCCCTCCAGGAGGGCGAGCTGCTGCAGCATCACCGGGCCCTGGCCCCAGGGCCCGGTCTTGGCCACCGTATAGTTCTTGTAGTCGTAGGTGACGGGCTCCTCCACCGGGAGTCTCCAGTCCGCGAGATCCTGGGCGGTGATGAGCCCTCGGTGGGGCTCCCCGGAAACGTCCATCACGGCAGTCGAGGAGGCATAGTCCCCGATGGCCTCGGCCACGAACCCGCAGTACCAGGCCCGGCGAGCCGCCTCGATCTGCTGCTCGCGGTCTCCGCCTGCGGATTCCGCCTCCTGGATCAGGCGACGGTAGGTGGCAGCCAGCACCGGATTCCGGAAGCGCTCTCCGGCTTCCGGGGCTCTGCCCTGTCGCAGCCAGGTCTCGGCCGAGGTGGGCCAGTGCTCGAGGAACAGCGGACTCACCGTCTTCAGCGTGCCGGAGGCCCGTCCCAGCAGGGGATGCCCGTTGTCGGCGTACCCGATGGCCGGCTCGAGCACCTCCCGCACCGACATCGTCCCGTGCTCCTCGAGCAGCGTCATCCACGCGCCGAAGGCTCCCGGCACGACGGCGGGAAGAAGCCCCGTCCCCGGAACGAGGTCCAGCCCGAGCTCGCGAAACGCGTCCACTGAGGCCGCGGCCGGGGCGCTCCCCTGCCCGCCGATGACCTCGGTCCGTTCCTGCTCCTCATTCCAGACGATGATCGGCACCTCTCCGCCGGGGCCGTTGAGGTGCGGTTCCACGATCTGAAGCACGAAACCCGCAGCGACGGCGGCATCGGCGGCATTGCCGCCTCGTTCCAGGATCCCCATACCCGCGGCGGAGGCCAGCCAGTGCGTCGAAGCCACCATTCCGATGTCTCCGCAGAGCGCCGGACGTGTGGGGTGAGCCATGAGGTGCCTTTCGACGAGGGCCGGCTGTGTGAAGCGACCGGGCTGCGCGATGACGCAGCTCGGTGCTGACGACGATACCCAGTCGCGGCCCTGTGAGCATACGCCACGTGGAGAGTCCGCTGCGGCGAACGGTATCATCACCGAGTGAGCGCCCTCACAGGCCTTCTTATCCACCTTTCATCAGGAGCACTATGTCAGAACAGAGGATGTCCGT
>DXGD01000267.1 GCA_019114115.1 Candidatus Nesterenkonia stercoripullorum | reverse complement strand
CGATTGTCGGCTTGATGCCGGAGAAGATGCCCAGAACCACCAGAGCCACCGAGAGCACACCGAGGATGGCGACGATGGTGAGAATTGCCGAGCGTATGCGGGACCAGACGGACATAGGGTTTCTCCGTAAGAGGTAGGGTATGGGGCGCGGAGCGCGGGGGCAGCGCGGACGTGGAGCCGGCCTGCGGTGCCCCGGATCATCATCGGTGCCGGCGGGATGTGCGGATGGTCGCGGTGGCCCGCTGGGTCACCGGCTCTCCGAACGGCCCGCTGCCGCCTTCCGGGACTTCGCGGTGGATCTTGTAGCCGCGATACGAGGAGGCCGGCTGCCGGCACTGCGAGAAGCCGTACCCGGCGGCGGTGCCTGCACCCCAGCCGTAGGCCGATCCATCGGCGAGCGTCGCCCACGCGGCGCATTGCGTGGCGGATATCGACGTCGCCGGGGTGCCCTCCGGGATGCCGTCAACCAGCTGCGGGACCACGACGACGGCAGCGTCTGACTCTTTCCCGCCGTCACCGCAGTCCCCGTCCGTCGGCGTGCCGTACTCCGTCATGACGCCCACTGCCTGGCACAGGTTATTGGACCCCCATCCATAGACGCGGCCGTCCGTGCTCAGGGCAACCAGCGAGCTGACTCCGGCGGTCACCTCATCGAAACGCAGATCCCCGGTCACAGGCGCGGGACGCCTGGCCGGCGAGGAGGGGGTGGGCTCCCTTCCGAGGAACGGCTCGCCGTAGCCTTTCCTCGTCATCCAGGTGAGAAGCTCACCGCCAGAGGTCAGCAGATGGGCCGCGCCGGAGCTGTGGCCGAACTGACGCACCGGGCAGCCGGAGGTGTCCGGCCCTGGGCCTTCGACGACGCCGGCGCACACGGGGAACTCACCACGGCGCATCGCCTCCGCGATCTCGACGTACCGCTCGTGGCGTTCCTCTTCGGTGCTCAGCTCACCTTCGTCGTAGATCTCTCCCTCTGCCGTGGTGTAGAGCTCGGGGTAACGCTGGAAGAGCTCCCGGTTGGCGCCCTCGTTGAGCGAGGGGCACCGCGTGTTGGTCACCAAGCCTCCGAGGGCATCCGAATTGTCGAAGCCCCAGGTGTAGAGCAGGCCGTTCTGGCCGACCGCCCCACCGGCGTTGTTCCCGCTCCATATCGAGCGGAACGGCACGGGACCCAGGTTGTTGTCCCTGTTGCCCGAGCATGTCAGCAGCGACGGCGCCGCCGTGGTGTGATTCGCGCGAACCGGAAGGGGCGCGTCACCGTACTTGTCAGGGGTCGGCATGTTCTCGCCGCCATAACCCCAGACCCACATCGTCCCCTCATAGTCCAGGGCGAGGAACTGGTTCTCCGTGCGGGCCATGCGAGCGATGGGCGGCAGCGATCTCCCTTCGGCCGTCGCGGTAACCTGGCCCACGTACCGACTCCCGGCGCGGGAAATGTCTCCCCGGCCGATGAGGTCCCGTACGCCGTACACCCGGCCCCAGGTCCACACGCCTCCCTCGGCGTCCAGCGCCATGAACGACGTCGTGGTGTCAGCGAATATGGCGTTGAAGTCGTTGGTGGATCCGGTCGCATCGATGATCTGCACGCCCTCGGGGAACTTCACCCGGTTTGGCTCCGCCTGAGCATTGGGCTTCCCGCCGTTGCCATCACCGGTGCCCCGGTAGCCCGAGATGTAGAGTCCCCCGGAGTCGGAGAGGAAGAGAGCCGATGCCGCGCTCTGGTCGTATTTCACGGCTTCCACGGGGACTTTCGCCGTCGTGGTCAGCGATGCGGCACCGTAGGTCGAGTCCGTGAAGCCCGCCGTCGTGGTGGGTACCGCGAAGTCCGACCTGAGCCCGCCGATCAGGATGGCTCCCAGGCACAGGGCGACGGCGAGCTTACTCCTCGCCGGATGGCGACGTGTACTCATAGATGTGACATTCCTTCGAGGGAGATGGAGACGTTCCAGGAGGCCCCGCTGATCGCGCGGAGTTCGGGGACGTCCTCCAGGGTGAGCAGGATCGTGTAGGTGTCGGCGGCGTCGGGCCCACCGGTATAGGCCTCACCGGCCTGCTGGGGCGCGCCTTCACGCGGTTCCAGACGGTCGGGCGCGGCCCGCACCTCCAGCCTCGAGGCGTCCTCCTCCGGCTCCTGCGGGGGTTCGGTGATGTCGCGGCGCTCATCGCCCTGACCCTGGAGGATCTCCGCCGTGAAGTGCCGGAGGAGTTCGACACCGGTATCGTCTCCGGGCTCGGCTGTGACCGTGATCGTCGGGGCGATGGCGGAGCCCGGGCTGTTGTTGGCGAGCCTCAGCGGGACCTCCACAGTGGCCCCCGGCACCAGCTCGTCCGTGGAGAGCTGGGCCAGTTCGGTTCCCGGACGGGCGCTCACGGCGACGATGGTCTCGTCACCGCTCAAGGCGGCCAGCTCGATCCCCGAGGAGACATCGGCCCGGATGATCGCCATATCGGCGAAGCGGGAGAGGGTCGTCGTGGACCCGATGACCACAGCGGCCAGAGCTGCGACGCCGGCCCCGCGCACCAGCCGGGACCCCCGAAGGGACTTCCCCGCCCTGCGAAGCCTGCTGCGGGAGCGCCGTCGTTCGATGCGCGTCATCTGCCCCGGGTCCGCCGGGTAACGGTTCTGGTCGTGGTGCGGGCTCATAGTCCGTCCAGGATGATCGGGGCCTCCGGCGGGATGGTCTCGCCCGTGATGCGCACGCTGATGTCGATGTCTTGGTCGAGCACAGAGTCGGGCGCTCCTGCGGCGAGCCAGACGCTGATGCTCACCGTGGTCTCTTCGCCTGCCTGCAGCGCTCCGGGGAGGACGAGCCCCTCCGGATTCTCATCGAACCACGCCCCGGGTACTGTGGACCCGGCGGGCAGGGACTCACCGTCTGCATCGGTGACGGAGAACCTGAGGACGTCGAAGAGCTCGTTCTCCTCCCGGTTCTCCACGACGACGGAGAGCTCGGCGGGCGCCTTGGGCGATTGATTCACCACCGGCACGATCACCTCTGTGGTCTGGCCCCTCGGGGAGCCGTTCCGGGCGGCACGGTTGATGGTCTGGTCGGTGGTCTCCAGGGTGCTGGGCTGCTCGGGGTCGTCATGCTGCTCACCATCAGCCTGGGCGATATCGATGACTCCGGATGCCTCCACCTGCGCCTCGAATCCCGCCACGAAGGCGGCATCGGCGAGCGCAGGGATGTGGGCGGCCGCCCAGACAGCGGCCGCCCCGGCGAGCACGGTTATACCCACCCCTCGTTGTGATATCTCGGGCACGGTGCTTGCGGACCTGCTAGGCGTCCTTGCTCGCACCGTCGAAGCGGGCCTGCAGCCCGACACCACCACCGTTGGCGGCATTCGTGGCGTCGGCGTCCGGCCCATTGACCAGGCGGACCCGCAGGACAACGACGCGACCCTCACGAGGCTCCAGATCCCCGAGATTGGCGATTGACGTGCTGCCGGTCACCTCATCGAATTCTCCCTTGCCCAGCGGTGTCCACTCGGTGGGGGTCGTGGAGGCGTCATCCACCTCGGCGTAGTCGAAGCGCAGGAGCTTGGCATAGGCCTTGTCGGCGTCGTTGGGGTCCTCGGAGGTGTTGTCCAGCTTGAGCGTCAAAGTGGAACCGGCCTTATCCGAGTCATTGCGCACGGGCAGATTCACGGTGGCGGCCTTGCCCCCGGGGTTGAGCCGGTCAGCACCGGGGATGCGCATCGACTCGGGTATCGGGTTCGCTTCCACCCAGTTCTCGACGGAGGCCGCGGTGTTCTCCTGACCTGTCGAAACCTGGATGTTGTACGCGGTGTCCTTGCCAGGGTCAGGACCGCCGATACCTCCGTTGTCCTTCCCGCCACTGGCGTCACCGAAATCGATGATCGCCCAGTCGAGCATGGTGGCGGCGACGAGCAGTGCGCCGATGAGGGAGAAGATCCCGAAGCCCATGAAGAGCCGGCGCTTCCCCTCGCGGCGCGGCTTCTCCGGCTCTGGCGACTCGGGCTCGGGGCCGTCGTCGAACAGACTCTCAAAGGGTGTGTCCATATGTAGCTACTCCTCTAGACGATGTGCACGCCGATAATGGATCCAGCGCGCATACAGTCTCGGCTCAAGGGCACGCAATTGAGTGTCGATCCAGAGCTTGGAGAAGGAAATTGAGTACCGGTACTGGCAAAGTTAAGGGGCAGGACGAGAAGATACGGATCAACTAAGTAGGAGTGAAGGATCTTGCCAGAGAAGAGAACAGCCCTCGTCACCGGGGCAAGCAGCGGTATCGGGCGAGAGATCGCACGTCAGCTTGCTGAGCAGGGATGGCATGTCCGAGCAGTGGCCCGGAGCACAGCGGCCCTGGAGGAGCTTGCCGCCGATTGTCCGGGCGTCGAAGCCTACGAGGCCGATCTCACCCGTTTCCCCCATCCTGATCTCATGCCGGAGCGCCTCGATGCGCTGGTGCACGCCGCAGGGATGATCCCTCCGGGTTCAGTGGAGCACGCCACCCACGAGGATTGGAGCTACGCCTTCGCCCTCAACGTCACGGCCGGGGCCGAGCTGGTGCGTGAGGGCCTGGACCTGCTGCGCCGCTCGCAGGGCACCGTCGTCTTCCTGAATTCCGGCGCGGGGGTGACCCCGCTGCCCAGGAACACGCTCTACGGAGCCACCAAGCACGCCCTCCGCGCGCTGGCGAACGGGCTGCGACATCAGGAGCAGGACAACGGCGTTCGGGTGACCTCAGTCTTCCCTGGCCCCACGGACACGCCGATGTTCACCGGCGACGTCGAACGCTCCGAGCTGATCCAGCCATCTACTGTGGCCCGCGCCGTGGTGGAGGCGATCACGGCGAGCCCCGACACCCAGCTGACCGAGATCCAGGTGCGTCCGCGCAAGGAGCTCTCCTGGTAAGCCGTGCCGTGGCGAGCACCCTCTCAGCAGGCCGGGTGAAGGCGGGGGCCGTGGCACCATGAGCAGTATGCGCCGAACACTGCTGGGCTTATGGGCTTCCTGCCATCCCGGGCCGACGGTCGTGGTCACGGCACTGGCTGCTGCGCTGTCCCTCGCCGCTGGGCTGGACCTGGGCCGCGCCGCCCTGCTGACCGTCGCGGTCTTCGCCGGGCAGCTCTCGATCGGCATCTCCAATGATGCGCTCGACTCGGCCCGGGACCGCTCCGTGGGTCGCGCGGATAAGCCTATCTCCATGGGTGACGTGGACCTGCGCACGGCATGGACCGCGGCAGTCGGAGCGCTGGTGCTGGCCCTGCTGCTCTCGGCACCGCTCGGCATCTGGGTGCTCCTGGGGCATGCGGTGATGCTGGCCTCGGCGTGGTCCTATAATCTTGGGCTCAAAGCCAGTGCCTTCTCGCTCGTGCCGTTCCTGATCACCTTCGGCCTGTTCCCCTCGCTACCGACTCTGACCTCGCCTGAGCCCCAGGCCGCGGCGTGGTGGGCGTGGGCTGCCGGTGCCGCGCTCGGCGCAGCCATCCACCTGACCAACGTCCTCCCCGACCTCGACGACGACGCCCGTACCGGCATCCGCGGCCTGCCGCACCGGCTCGGGGGCCGGCCCTCCGCGATACTGGCTGCGTCGGGAGTTCTGCTCGGCGCACTGGCCGTCTCCCTGGGCCCGGGAGGCGGGGCAGTGGGTCAGCTCAATGGCGTGGCGTGGGTGTTCTTCGGGCTGGTCGTGGCGCTGGTGATCGTCACGGTGGTACTCACGGCGATGGGCCACTCCGGGCGGACCCTTTTCAGGCTGGTCATGCTCGCCGCGCTGCTCCTTGCGGTGCAGCTGGTGGCCTCGGGGCAGGGCCTGGTGGGCTGAGGACCTGCTGTGTCCAAGCCGATTCGCAGTTCACGCTGCGGGTTCTCATCGTCGAGCGGCCCACCGGCAAGAACTAAAGTTGCAGCGGCTATTGCGTCGTCGTCGCTGATCCCGTGTTTGCGCGCAGGCGGGGAAACGATCACGCATGCGCCCACTCGCGCACGGCGGCACGAATCGCTGCGGAGCGGTCCATGCCCTCACGCTGGGCCCGTACCATCAGCTCAGCCAGCTCAGCATCGGAGAATCGCGTGGGAACGACCTGCGACGGGCCGTCGGCGCGTGGTGGTCGACCCCAGCGCTTCTGCAACTGGTCAACCTCGTACCCCGCCTCGGCCCCGCCGGGCAAGCCACTTACATGGGCCCCTCAGGAACCGGCGTCGAGTCCCATCGCGTAGGCGTGCGCGAAAACGCGGCCGCCAACAGGGCCGAGCATGAGCCGCAGCGCCTGGGCCCGCACCGCGTTGCGCGCGCCCGGTGCAGGTCGTCCCAGGACAGTGTTCATCGCGGCCAGCGCAGCCGCCCGCCGGGCCGAGGTGACCCGCGCTTTCTCCCAGGTCCGCAGATCCTGGTCCGGAGCGTTGCCGCTGCGCACCCACCGTGCCAGCAGCGGGGCCAGCGTGGCGGCGTCAAGCAGTCCGAGGTTCATGCCCTGCCCGCCTATCGGGCTGACCTCGTGGGCGGCGTCCCCGATGACGAAGAGCCGGCCGTTGCGCATACTCGGGGCCACATACCGGCTCACGCCGAACGCCGTCACCGCGGTGGAGCCGGGCACCGAGCCGTCCTCACTGTGAGAGGCCAGGCCAGCGGCTGTCGCCGCCTCGCCGCGCAGCTCCAGCGCGCGGGCCATTCGCCCCAGCCGACCCCCGGGCCTCCCCGGAGCTTCCGGCGGATCCCACGCCACGAAGCGTCGCCGCTGCCCGGGAAGAGGGAAGGACTCGAGCACACCCTGCGCATCCAGATGCACGACGGCGGCTTCCTCATCAGCGCGTTCACCTACCGGCAGATCGGCCATCAGATACCGGTCCCGATAGCTGTGCGCCTCGGTCGAGCGGTAGACGAGATCACGCGACCGCACTCCGCCGGCCAGCACCACGAGCGGAACGCGCAGCTCCTCCCCGCCTGCGGTGATCTGCACACCCGACTCTTCGGTCCGGACACCCGTGACCGGGGTGCCCCGGCGAGGCTCAGGGGCCGCTGCTGCGAGCACCCGCTCTGTCTGAGGCTGCGGCAGCGTCGCGACGAACGGGAACCGGGTGGAAAGCCGGTCGAAGCGCACTGTGCCCAGCAGGCGCGAACCGGATCTCGCCTCGCCTCGGCCTACCGTGACCGCTTCGGCGAGCAGGCGTTCGGTCAGCCCGGACTCCTCCAGCGCCCCCAGCGTGGGCGCATGCACGCCGATCGCCCGGCTGGCAGCCCCGGCATGCTCTCGCGCCTCCAGAATCTCCGCCTCCACGCCGAAGCGCCGCAGTTCAGCCCCCATCAGCAGTCCTACCGGCCCAGCCCCGACGATGATGACCTCAGGCAAGGCCACCGCCTCGGGCGAGCAGCCGGAAAGGCGCCGGAGCCTCGATCTCCCATTCCGGGCCGAGCGCTGCGGCGAGTTCTGCCCGGCGGTAGCTCCGCCGGATGGAGCGCAGTCCGTCCGTGCGCAGGAAAGTGCCCGGAGCCAGCGGGGTGATCCCTGCGGCGAAGAGCCCGTAGGCGAGCCGACCGCGAGCGATGTCGCCGTGGTAGACCACGTGATGGGCCAGCCGCCGCGAGGTGTCAGCAAAGCTCGGCAGGTCGCCGTCGTCGAGGTGGTGCAGCACGTGGTTTGAGAGGACGATGTCGAAGGTCTCACCGCGGTCGAGCAACGTCTCGGCGTCGGTGCATAGAAACCGAACCCCGGGCCGCTGTCGGTCCTGAGCGAGTCGATGCGCCCGCGGGTCCGGGTCGACGCCCGCCCACTGCACCTCGATCCCGTCGCGCTCGGCCAGCTTCGCCAGCCGCAGGACGACGTCGCCGCCTCCGGAGCCGATATCGAGCACCCGGGCCGGCTGCGGGAGCTCTGCGAGCAGGCTGCGCAGCCGAGTGCGGTAGACGGTCCCCCACCCCGAGACCAGGCGATTGACGAGATCGAAGCGGCGCAGCGTGGCATGCAGGCGCTGCGGGTCGCAGTCCGGATCGTCCATCAGCTCGCGCAGCGACCGCTCACGCCGGGAAAGGTCGACGCGGGGTTGAGGGATGCCAGACGCATTCATCATTGGCTGCGCCCTAACTGCCCTTGTGCAGCAGCGCAGACTCCACGGTCAGCCCGGGCCCGAAGGCGAGCGCTGCGATAGTGCCGGTGACCTCGGGATCCTCCAGCAGGCGCTGCAGGATGAACAGGATCGTGGCACTGGACATGTTCCCGTAGTCGCGCAGGACGCCGTGGGACCTCTGAAGCGCATCGGGCGGCAGGTCCAGCCCTTTCTCGACCCGGTCCAGCACGCTTCGTCCTCCGGGATGGACCGCCCAGATCGACGGCGTGGGCGCATCGTCCAGAAACGTGGCGACGGCGTCCCGGATCTCCCGCCCGATGATGCGCGGCACCTCGGCAGACAGGGTCATCTCGAAGCCGTTGTCACCGATGGTCCAGGCCATATCGGACTCGCCCTCATCGGTCAGCGCCGTGGCGAATCGTCCCAGGTCGAGTCCACCTGGGCGACCGGTGTCGCGGTGACCGGTGAGCAGCGCCGCCGCGGCACCGTCGGCGAAGACGGAGGCGGCCACGACCTGATCGGCGTCTGAGGTGTCGGTGACGTGCAGCGAGCACAGCTCGACGCAGACCACCATCACCACCGCCTCCGGCCGGCCGTCGATGATCTGCGAGGCCAGTCGCAGTGCGGGAAGCGCCGCCGCGCAGCCGATGAAGCCCAGATGCGAACGCTCGACCGTCACCGGCAGCCCCACGTCACGAATGAGGTGGTAGTCGATCCCGGGCGCGAAGAAGCCGGTGCAGGAGACGGTGATGAGGTGCGTGACCTCGCCGGGCTCGATCTCTCCGCTCCCCAGCGCGCTGCGAGCCGCATCCTCAGCCAGGGAAGGGGCGACGTCGCGGTAGAGGTCGTTGCGGACCCGCGTGCCGGGGTGCAGCAGTGCGCCGTCGTCGTCGACGAAGACGCCGTCGGGAGCGCCGCGCAACCCGGGCAACGCAGTGTGGCGGGACTCGATGCCGGCGGCGTCGAACGCGGCTCCCAGGTAACGCTGGGTCAGCCGGGTGGCCTGTGGCTGGGCGATGAAGAAATCACGCAGCCGGTCCTGCGGAATGGCAGTGCCGGGAACCGCCGTGCCGATGGAGAGGATGCGCGCGGGCATGATCCCAGCTAATCATGCCGCCGGAGGTTCTGGAGATTCTGATGGGTAGCATGTGGGCATTGAGCATAGGTGTTGGTAGGCTTCGGCGCGCCTCACCCGCTGGCTCCAGCGTCCGGCCTCTCCGCGCCTCTCAGCTCAGGACCTCAGCGCCGGGCCTCGATGATCAGCAGATAGATGAGGTACACCCCGCCCAGACTGACCGTGACCGCGCCGACCGGCAAGGACGCCCCCGGGATCGCGTACTGCGCGATGATATCCGAGACCAGCAGGAGCAACGCGCCCACTGCGGCAGAGGAGACCAGGTCCACGGAGGAACCACGGCCTGCGAGCCTGCGCGCAATATGGGGTGCCGCCAGCGCGACAAAGGCGATGGGCCCCGCTGACGCCGTCACCGCTGCGGTGGTCAACGTGCCCAGGACGATGAGCCCCACCTTGGACCATTCCGCAGGAAGGCCGAGTGCGGAGGCGGCATCGTCG
>DXGD01000266.1 GCA_019114115.1 Candidatus Nesterenkonia stercoripullorum | reverse complement strand
GAGACGGTCAATGTGGCTGTCCTGGACAGCGGTTACGCGGTCACGATCACGCAGGCCGCCGGCGAGCGGATGATCGGCGTGGCCCGGCAGTATGTGGGTCAGCGCGGCCCGCTGCACGCCACCTCCACAGGCAAGGTCCTGCTGGCCCACGACGCCGCCGAGCTGCACCGACTCACCGCCGCGCCGCTGGAGGCCTTCACGGCGAGCACGATGACGGATCGCGCCGCCCTCTCCGCAGATCTCGAGGCAGTCCGGCGTCGAGGCTGGGCGGCCGCCGTCGCGGAGTGGGAGGAGGGCACCAATGCCCTCGCCGTGCCGGTGCGCAATGCGTCCGGAAGCGTGGTCGCGGCGGTGGCGATGACGGCCCCGGCCTTCCGCCTGCCGGAGTCGCGCTTCGCTGAGCTGGCGGAGATGCTTCGTGAAGGAGCGCGTCAGATTGAGGTGCGCTTAGGCGCCGCCTGACGGGTAACGCTCGCCACAACTCTTGTGAGTAAGATCATGCTCTGCCTACGATGGGTGCGTCATGCACATCATGCGTGCGCATTGAGCAACACAATGCGGCAGGCGCCCACAGGCAGGGGGACGGCCCGTGAAAGATACCCGAAGCAATGCCCGCGTCGTGATCATCGGACTAGGGGTGGTGGGAGCCGCCGTCGCCGATGAACTCACCAGACGCGGATTCCGTGCGGTGACTGTCGTGGAGCAGGGACCGGTGTATGCCACCGGGGGGTCGAGCTCCCACGCGCCCGGCTTCGTCTTTCAGATCGCGCCGGGCAAAGCGATGAGCGAGCTCGCTCAGCGCACGGTGAACAAGATGGACGGCGCCCAAGCCAGCGACGGGTGGGTCTCCAAGCGAGTGGGAGGCATAGAGCTCGCCACCGATGAGGTGCGGCTGCACGAACTGCATCGTCGCCTGGGTTTCGCGGAGTCCTGGGGAGTTCCGGCTGAGCTGATCTCCGCGGAGGAGATCGCGAGGTTGTGGCCGGGCATTGACACCTCGACGGTGCTCGGTGGCCTGCACACTCCCACAGACGCCGTGGTGAAGGGCGTCCGGGCGGTCGAGTGGCAAACGTCCCGAGCGGTCGAGAACGGCGCGAAGGTCATCAGCAGCACCCGGGTCGGCGCAGTGCACACTGCCAGCGGCCGGGTCACCGGTGTGCAGGTGCACGCGGCAGGCGCCCCTGCCGACGACCCGGGCGAGGAGATCCCCGCGGACATCGTGATTTCCTGTGCAGGGTTCTGGGGCCCGGGGCTGGCGCGCGACCTTCTCGGCTTCGAGATCCCGATGCTGCCGGTCGAGCACGGCTTCGGCTTCAGCCAGCCGCTCTCCGGACAGGACTGGCCCAGCGAGTCGACTGAAGTGACGAAACCGATGCTGCGGCATCAGAGCTACGGCATGTACCTGCGCGAATGGGGGAACCGGCTGGCCATCGGCGCCTATGAGCACCGCCCGATGCCGGTCGCCGACGCTGAGATCGCGCCGGTCGAGGAGTATCTCGGCGGAGCCGAGCAGCCCTCGGTGCACCCGTTCACACCACAAGACTTCACTCCGACCTGGGCGGAGGCCGAGCGTCTCATGCCGGGTATCCGTGGCGGGCAGCCTGACCCGGCGAAGAGCTTCAACGGCATCTTCTCCTTCACGCCCGACGGCGGCCCGCTGATGGGTCCCGTGCCCGGCGTCGACGGTCTCTGGATGGCGCAGGCCGTGTGGGTGACCCAGTCGGCCGGCGTCGGCGAAGTCCTCGCGGACTGGATCGCCTACGACGATCCTGGGATCGACACCCACGGGCTGGACCTGAGCCGCTTCGACCCCACTGTCGTCTCGGAGCGCTGGGCCCGCGAGATGGGTGAGGAGTCCTATGACGAGGTGTACGACATCGTCCACCCCCGGGCAGACACGCTGCGGCTGCGCGGGCTGCGGACCTCGCCGTTCTACGAGCGCGAAGTCCAGTTCGGTGCCGAGTTCGGCTCTGCCAACGGCTGGGAGCGCCCGTTGTGGTACCGCGCGAACGCGGACCGCGGAACGCCGATGCTCGGTGACCAGCCGTTGCCCAAGCGCGACGAGTGGGCAGCTCAGTACTGGGACGAGACGGTCGCAATCGAGGCAGGTGCCCTGCGTGAGGGTGTCGGAGTGGTGGACATGTCCTCGCTGCCGCGCATCACCGTCAGTGGGCCTGGCGCCACGGAGTTCCTCAACGCCCAGCTCAGCCGTCCGGTTGGCAAGGGTATCGGCAGTGTCGTCTACGCCTTGCTGATGGACGAGGCCGGAGGGGTGCTCTCCGACATCACAGTGGCGCGGTTCGGTGAGGAGGACTATCACCTCGGCATCAACGGCACCCTCGACACCGCCTGGCTGCAGCTGAACCTGGAGCAGCGGCGCGACGCTGGCTCGGACATTGGCTCTGACGCCGGGGGAGAGGGCGCCGCGGGTGAGGGCGCCGCCGGGTCCCGCTCGGCCATCACGATCCAGGACGTCGGCTCAGGCCAGTGCGGTCTGGGGCTGTGGGGCCCGCAGGCCCGGGCCGTGCTCAGCACCCTCACCGACGACGACGTCTCCGCCGAGGGATTCCGCTTCTACCGCTGCCGTCGTATCCGGGTGGCAGGTGTTCCGGTGATGGCCCTGCGGCTGAGCTACATCGGTGAGCTCGGGTGGGAGCTCTACGCTCCTGCAGAGTTCGGCAGGCACCTGTGGGATCAGATCTTCGCCGCGGGGGCCGATCATGGGATCCTGCCCGTCGGCCGTCGGGCGTTCGAGTCCATGCGGCTGGAGAAGGGCTTCCGCCTGTGGGGCAGTGATCTCTCCCGGGAGCACACACCGTATGAGGCGGGAATCGACTTCGCGCTGCGCGGTGAGCAGCGCGAGCGTGTGGACCAGATCCTCCAGGACAACGGCCGGTGGGAGCTGAAGCGCAAGCTCTGCGCCGTCGTCCTTGACGACCCGAGTGCGGTCATCCTCGGTCATGAGCCCGTCTACCTCTCGAGCGAGTCTGGCGGAGGGTCGTCCTCCACGTCGGGGGAGCCGGGCGCGGAAGGTGGTGCTGGCGCGGACACCGGTGGAAACGCTGGTGCAGGTGCGGATGCGGGCGGCAACGGCCCCGGCTCCGCGCGCATTGGGTACGTGACCAGCGCGGACCAAGGATTCGCGACGGGCCTCTCGATCGCCTATGCCTGGTTGCCGATTGAGCACTCCGACGTCGGCCAGCGGCTCAGCATCCGTTACTTCGACCGCTTCTACGAGGCATCCGTCGTCTCCGAGCCGATCTTCGACCCCACAGGGGAGCGCATGCGGGCCTGAGATCCCCGCGGACTCCGCACCCGGCCGGCTCGCAGAGCGCACTGTGGAGGGTTTCCCGTGAAACCCTCCACAGTTCATAAGGCCCTCCCCAAGAGGGGAGGGCTTCGCCGAAAATGGAGGGTCGGGCAGGAAACGGAGGGTCGGGCAGGAAACGGGGGGTTGGGCGCGCTCTCGTGGCCAGCGGTGCGCTCGCGGTGCCTTCCGCGTTCAGCAGCGCCCGCCCAGCGCCCCTGCTCAGTGCCTCCCGCTCAGCGGTCTCAGTGCTGGGCGGGTCAGCGGAGGACGACGGTGCGCTGGTCGTTGAGGAAGACCCGTCCTTCGCAGTGCCACTTCACCGCGTCCGAGAGCGCCTTGCACTCTGAATCACGCCCTGCGGCGACGAGATCGTCGGGTCCGAATGTGTGGTCCACGTCCACAACCTGCTGCGCGATGATCGGCCCCTCGTCCAGATCGTCGTTGACGTAGTGGGCCGTGGCGCCGACCGTCTTGACCCCGCGCTCGTAGGCCTGGTGGTAGGGCTTTGCGCCCTTGAACGACGGCAGGAAGGAGTGGTGGATGTTGATCGCCCTCCCCGTCAGACGCCGGGAAAGATCTTCGGAGAGGATCTGCATGTAGCGGGCCAGCACCACAAGGTCGACCTCGAACCGATCGACCAGCTCAAGGAGTCGCGCCTCCGCTTGCGGCTTCGTGTCAGCTGTCACGGGCACATGGAAGTACGGGATACCGTGCCATTCGACCACCTGCCGATGATCTGGGTGGTTCGAGACCACCGTGGCGATCTCCACGGGGAGCTCCCCAGTGCGGGAACGATAGAGGAGATCGTTCAGGCAGTGCCCGAACTTCGAGACCATCACCAGCACACGAGGACGTGCGCCCTGTTCACGGAGTTCCCAGTTCGCCCCGAGCTCGACGGCGAGCTGTTCGAGCTCGGCCCGCAGGGCTTCGACGCCGTCGCCGGTGGAGAACCGGATGCGCAGGAAGAAGTGCCCGGCACGGGGGTCGTCGAACTGCTTGAGCTCGCCGATATCGCCGCCATGGCGCAGCAGGATCCCGGTGATCGAATGGACCAGACCGGGTCGCTCCGGGCAGTCGAATCGCAGGATGTAGCTGGTGGGATCTGCAGTATTCATAGGGTTCCCTTCGGTCCGCAGGGGTGACGGGGTAGCCCCCGACGCGCGTAGCGCGCGCCGGGGTAGTCAGCGTGTCGCGGCGGCGTACTCGGGGACATGCCCGGCCATCGCATCGAGCAGCCATTCCACGGTGTAGTGCGCGAAGGATGACCTCGGTATGACCCGGAAGACGTCCTCACCACTGCGGTGGATGATGACGTTGACCGTGCTCAGCAGCGTCGAGACCACCATGCCCACCGGGAACTCCCGGGGGTGCAGATCGATCCGGCACCCTGATTCCAGAACGTCGCGGGCCGTGGTTCCGCTGAGCTCGAGGGTCGCTCGGTTGCTGGAGAGGTCCACGGCCTGTCCGCCGAGACCCTCGAGCGCGCTCGAGAGCGCATCGAGGGAGACGTGTTCCCCGGTGACATCCACGTAGAGGAACTCATCTGGCGACAGCCACAGGATGTGGGCGCCGTCGGGATCCCCTGTGCTCGACAGCGGGCGCCTGGGAAGGCTGAGGCCCAGAGCGTGCTCCAGTGCCTCGGCCGCGTCAGTGCCCGGTGTGCAGCGCAGGCCGATGTGCTGCGGGAAACGGATCTCGCGCAGCGTCGCCGCGTGCCTGCTCTCGCGTGAGGCGGCTTCCATACGCTCCCGCAGCTCGTCAGCCGGAGCAAAACGCTGCTGATCAGTGTTCGCCCCGGCCGTTTTGGAGGCTCCCGGCGTGGGCCCTGCCGCGCTGGGTGTCCCTGGGTCAGACTCCTCCGGCGCGCGGCCACAGCCGCCCGCGCCGAGGACGGGGGTGGGCCCCGGCTCTCCGTCCAGCACGACTCCGTCCCGCCGCTCACCCTCAGGGTCGACGAGCACATGCGAGGTGATCTCCACGGCGATGCTCCCGC
>DXGD01000265.1 GCA_019114115.1 Candidatus Nesterenkonia stercoripullorum | reverse complement strand
CTGCGACAGGTCGATGTCTTCCTTCTTCGCCAGACGCCGCACCAGGGGAGTCACATACCCTTCGGCACTGGCATCCGCAGACTGCTCGGCGGGGGCTGGGCTGGAAGACTCCTGCTTCTGCTGCGTCGGCTGTGCAGGCTTCTGCTGCGCTGGGCTGGAGCTTTCCTGCTCCTGCTGTCCGGAATCCTGGCTGGGCGAAGCGGGAGCCTCGTCAGCGGCAGCCGCTGCTGAGGTGTCTTCTGCTGCTGCAGAGCCATCGTCGGAGCTGGCGGGCTGGCTGGGTGCGCCGGAGCCGACCAGTGCCAGCAGTGCGCCGACCTCGACCGTCTCGTCCTCGCCTACCTTGATCTCCTGGATCGTGCCGGCCACTGGCGAGGGCACCTCAGTGTCGACCTTGTCGGTGGAGACTTCCAGAAGCGGCTGGTCGACGTCGACCTCGTCGCCGACCTCGACGAGCCAGCGCGTGACCGTACCTTCGGTGACCGATTCGCCGAGCGCCGGCAGGGTCACCTCCTGGGCGTCACCGGAACCACCTGAGGAGCCACCGGACTCGGAGTCACCGGACTCAGAAGCGCTCTGCTGCCCGGAGCCCGCCCCCTCTGTGCTCTCTTCTGAAGCTGAGGTCTCCGAAGGGGAGCCTTCCTCTGCGGGCTGCTCGGGCTCAGCTTCCGCCTGCTCGGAGGATTCACCGGCATCTTCTGCCGGTGCGGACTCGGCTGAACCGGAGCCACCGGAGCCGTCACCGATAGTGACCAGCGGTGCGCCGACCTCGACTGTCTCGTCCTCGTCGACGAGGAGCTCCTCGATGACACCAGCGGCAGGTGACGGCACTTCGGTATCGACCTTGTCAGTGGACACCTCCACGATGGGCTGGTCCACCTCGACCTCGTCACCCACTTCAACGAGCCAGCGGGTCACTGTGCCTTCGGTCACTGACTCACCGAGGGCTGGAAGGTTAACGGTCTCAGACATGGTGTCCGACTCCTACTCTCACGTCGTGCTCAAGCCCTGGGGCCGGAGCGTCATACTTTTAAGTCTAAGCGGGCGTGTGCGCGATCGGTGATCGGATCACCCGTGCAGCGGGTGCCCGAAGAGCGCCATGGCGGCCTCTCCGAGGGCTTCATTCTGTGTGGGGTGGGCGTGGACGAGGCTGGCGACATCTTCAGGGTAGGCCTCCCAGTTGACGATGAGCTGGGCCTCCCCGATCTGCTCGCTGATACGGGCGCCGATGCCGTGGACACCGACGATGGGACCGCCTTTGACCGCGACCATCTTAATGATTCCGCCGGTGCCCAGAATCGAGGACTTGCCGTTGCCGGCCAGGTTGTATTCGGTGATTTCCACCTGATCCTTGCCGAAGTGCTCCTCCGCTCCGGGCTGCGTGTAGCCGACCGACATGATCTCGGGATCGCAATAGGTGACCTTCGGAATGTTGATGTCCTCGACGATCATGGGCTGGTTGCCCGCGATCTCCTCAGCAACGAAGATGCCCTGCTGGTAGCCGCGATGCGCCAGTTGCAGCCCGGGGACGATGTCACCGATGGCGTAGATGTTGCCGACGCCGGTGTGGAGCCGCTCATCGGTGATCACGAAGCCGCGGTCGAGCGTGACGCCCTGGTCTTCGAGGCCGAGCCCCTCTGTCACGGGCCCACGTCCCACGGCGACGAGGCAGATCTCGGCTTCGTGGGTGGTGCCGTCGTCGAGAGTGACCCTGACGCCGTTCTCAGTCTCCTCGACCTTCTCGAAGAACTTGCCCGTGCTGAACGTGATGCCGCGCTTCTTGAAGCTGCGCTCCAGGTTCTTGATGATGGAGGGGTCCTCATTGGGAACCAGCGAAGGCAGGCCCTCAACGATCGTGACGTCTGTGCCGTAGGAGGTCCATGCTGAGGCGAACTCGCATCCGATGACACCGCCGCCCAGGACGATGGCTGATTTCGGCGTGTAGTCCAGCTGGAGCGCCTCAGTGGAGGTGATGATCTTGTCACTGAGCGGCAAGCCGAAAGTCTTCGACATCGAACCGGTGGCCAGCACGATGTTCTCGCCGCGGTAGCGCGTGCCGTCGACGTCGACCTCGTGCTCTGAGACGAGCTTCCCCTCGCCCTCGATGACGGTGACCTTGCGCATTTTCAGCAGCCCGGTCAGGCCCTTGTGCTTACCGGCGACAATGCCGTCCTTGTATTCGCGGACCTTGGCCATATCGACGCCGTCCAAGGTCATGTTCACACCGTACTTCTCCGCGGAGCGCGCTTCATCAGCCAATTCCGCGGCGTGCAGGTATGCCTTCGTATGGATGCAGCCAGTGTGCAGGCACGTGCCGCCGAGCTTGCCCTTCTCGATCAGCCCGACACTGAAGCCGTGCTGAACGGCACGCAGCGCGGCCGCATAGCCTGCGCTGCCTCCGCCAAGGACTAGTACGTCGAATTCCTGGGACTTCTCGGCCACGATCTTTGCTCCCTCGCATCGGGTGAGACGGTTCGAATGAATATCCCTCTCACCTTATCCTCAAATCTCCCGGCGCTTCCACACGGACACTGCTGACTCACAGAGGAGACAGCGGTGTGCAGGCAGCAGGGCGGAGGCAGCGGGGTGGCGGCAGCGCGGTGGCCCGTTGCGCAACGTCGCCCCCAGACGCCGCTTGCTCTGGAGGCTCCGTTCGCAGCAGCAGTGCGGCACCCCTCCTCAGCCTGTTGAGAGGCTCTGGAGGGGTGCCGCACTGCCTGCTGGCCGCTAGTTCGCAGGTCTTCCGCCGGATCAGTGTCCGAGAGTCTCCAGGTAGCTCACCAGAGTGCGCACCATGACGCCGGTCCCGGCCTTGGGGGTGTAGCCATAGGGGCCCTTCTCGTTGAAGGAGGGCCCGGCGATGTCCAGGTGCGCCCAGGGGATGCGAGCGCCCTCCGGGTCCAGGCTGTCCTTCTGAGCTCCCTCGCGATCTGCGACGAACTCACGCAGGAAGGCCGCTGCGTTGAGCATTCCGCCGAAACGGTCACCGAGGTTGGTCAGGTCCGCGACATCGGAGTCGAAACCTGAGCGGGCCTCCTCGGGGATCGGCATGGGCCACAGCGATTCCCCGGCCGCTTCAGCCGCGGCGAAGATCGTGTCGCGCAGTGCGTCCTGGCCCATCACCCCGGAGGTGCGGCTTCCCAGTGCCACCATCTGAGCACCGGTCAGCGTGGCGATATCGATGATCGCATCTGGCTGCTCCTCGCCCGCGGCGACGATGCCATCGGCCATGACCAGGCGTCCTTCGGCGTCGGTGTTGAGGACCTCGACAGTCTTGCCGCCGTAGATGGTGATGACGTCTTCTGGGCGCTGCGCCGTCGCGGAGGGCATATTCTCCGCAAGGCAGAGCCACCCGGTGACCTTGACCGGAAGGTTCAGGTCCGCGGCTGCGCGGACGACGGTCGCGACAGTCGCGGCACCGCCCATGTCCAGCTTCATCGTGGTCATCGACGTCGCCGGCTTCAGGGAGAGCCCGCCCGAGTCGAAGGTGATGCCTTTGCCGACCAGCGCGATATGGGCGACCGGCTTGGAGGGCGAATGTTCGATGCGGACAAGACGCGGGGGCCGTGCCGACCCCTGGCCGACGCCGAGGAGTCCGCCGAAGCCCTCTTTCTCCAGTTCCTTCTCTGTCCACACTTTGACCTTCAGCTTGCCTGCCCGAGTGGTGCCTCCGCCCGCGGTGGGTGCTTTGCTGCGATCGGCGAGCGTGCTCACCGTGTTGGCGAAGGATTCGGGGTAGAGGTCGCTGGGAGGCGTATTCACCAGATCACGGGTGGCTCGCACTGCCGACCCGACGACGACGGCCCTGCTGATGGCTCCCGAGGTGTGTCGGTCTTTCAACTCGGTCAGCACGGAAACCATTGCGACCGGGGTCTTCGAGCGTGCCTCCTCCGAACTGCGGTAACGGGTGAAGGAGTATGCGCCGAAGGCAGCGCCTTCAGCGACCGCACCCACTTCCTCGACACTGGCCGACGGCAAGGCCAGTGCCACCGAATCCAGGCCACCGAGCTGCCGAACTGCTGAGCCCGCAGCACGTCGCAGCGCCTCGAGGCTGACTCCGCCAGTCACTTCACCGGTCAAGGGGCCGACTCCGATGAGCACGAGAATCTGAGTGGCGAAGCCCTCGACCCCAGGCAGACGCAGCATCTGGTCGGCGGCGCCGGTTGCACCGAGCGCCTCCAGCGAATCGGCGACGCTCTCGGCTGCCGTGTCAGCCAGCGGATTCGGCAGCAGGATGGGCCCTTGGGGTCCCTTCGCCACGCCCAGGACCAGAGCATCGGCCTCGGTCTTCTCTACAGCGGTATTGGTGGCGGTGATAGTCGGATGGAAGTCGTTGATCACGTCTGTCCCGTCTGATTCCGCGCGGCGGAATCTTAGTCTTGTGTGGTGTGGCCCGGGGGCCGGAAGGGTCGATGAACGGTCTCTAAGGACTGTCCCGATGTTCCTGTGGTGCCCGGAGGCCCTCCCGACGATCCTAACCACATTCGCTCCCTAGCATTCCAGGTGCAGGCCCGTAGCGACATATCCGCCTGAGGCGACCCACCTGCGGGGAATGGGAGCTGCCGCGTGGGTGTTGTACGGGTGAATCATTCATGGGACATCTTTTACACGTGACATCTCTTACCAGGGATATCTCATTGACGGGACATCCCACTGGAGGCTTCTCGCGCGAGACTTCTCGTCCGGGTCCTCTCCCAGGGTGTCTGTCCACCGACAATCCAAAGGAGCTCCTCGCGGTGAACAACCCGTTCGACTTACTGCGCATCCATCCTGCTGAGGACGCGGCTGCCCCGGGCGCAGACGCGGGCGGCAGCGACTCGGAGATCCTCGACTCAGCCGTGCACGCCGTCGGAGAAGAGCTTGTGCTCAGTTCCAGCGGTGCCCAGGGTGACGGGGAGGACGAGTCCGGAGCTGAGCGCTCTCGGCTGGCACTGCTCGTCTCCTGGGCCGGCCATACCGATGCCGGTGCGCTCAACGAGCAGCTCAGCAACGCGCTGCTGGACACCCTGCCGCATAAGCGCCTGGCAAGCTTCGACGCCGACGTCCTGTTCGACTATCGTTCCCGTCGCCCGCACATCACGTTCGCGGAGAGCCGGTTCACTGAGTACTCCGGCCCGGAGCTCGAGCTCTACGAGGTCAAGGATGCATTGGGGCAGCCATTCCTGCTGCTGACCGGTGATGAACCCGACTTCCAGTGGGGCAGGGTCACTGACACTGTGCTCGCACTCGTCGAGCGGCTCGACGTCGGCCTCGTCGTGCTCGTGGATGCGCTGGGGCTGCCCACGCCGCACACTCGACCCATGGGCGTGACGGCGCACGGCAACCGGAAGGACCTCATCGAGCGGATCTCGACCTGGGGTCCCAACGCGCAGCTTGAAGCTGGGCTCGGCCAAGTCCTGGAGATGCGGGTCGACGAGTCTGGGCATGACGTGGTCGGATACACGCTGCATGTGCCGCACTACGTCGCTGGCGGCCGGTACCCGACGGTGGCGGTCACCGCGCTGGAGTACACCGGCGCCGCACTCGAGCGCATGCTGCCCACTGACGAGCTGCGCGAGAATGCGCGGGCTGTCGATCAGGATATTGCCCGGCAGATCGGGCAGAACCCGGAGGTGGAGGCGCTGGTCAAGCAGCTTGAGAAGAACTTCGACGAGCATGCTTCCACGAGTCAGCGTTCGCTACTGGTGAACCAGGATGAAGAAGTGCCCGACGCGGAGGAACTAGGGGCAGCTGTCGAGGCATACCTGCGCAGCCGTCCCTCGCAGGAGGACTGAAGGCCCGCAGGCGTCCCGCTGCGTGGGGTGCTGTCCCGAGACTGTTTTCCCCGGACCTGTGCGTAGCGGTCGCCTGCGGCTCCCAATGCACAGGCGGGTCCTTCTTAGCGCGCTGACCCGCTCACGTCTTTGACAGTAGGGGCATGAACACATCCCCTCACCCATATGCCGCACATCCCCGCACTGCCGCTCGCGCCGATTCACCGGATCGCCGCGGTGACTCCGATTGCGTCACGCGTCTGGAGGAGGCCTCTCGCATCGTGCGACTGGAGAATCGCGTCTTCGGCTTCACTCCCATGGACTCGCTGGTCTTTGTCGGGGTGAGAGACGGCAGGACGGGCGAGCACATGCGCATAGACCGGGGTCCCGCACTGCGGGACCCCGTCGGCGTCGCCCAGTGGGCCGCGCAGCGCATGACGGAAAGCGGCGACGGCGCCTCTGCCCCCGCTGACGCTGTCCTGGTGTTCATCTATGAGCCGACGCCCGACGCCGCAGCAGCGACTGACCGGCTGCGTTCTGGGACACGGACGCAGGAGGAGACTGGTGCGGTGATGGATCACCTGGTCAGTACGCTGCGCCATGTCTTCGAGCAGGAATACTGCCTCCCGATAGGGAGCATCTATTCAGTGAGCCCCACTCATGTTCGCGACTACGGCTGTACTGAGCCTCTGTGTAGTGAGCCTCTGTGTGCGTCTGTGTGCGCGTCCCCGGGGGTGCGGTGGCGCTCGGGTGATCTCGGTCCTGCCTCCGCCAGCGGGGCCCCTGCGGGGGACG
>DXGD01000264.1 GCA_019114115.1 Candidatus Nesterenkonia stercoripullorum | reverse complement strand
GAGCAGCGGCGCAGCAGGCACAACGTGGTGGCTCGATGAGGACGACTCCGGGTCCGCGACCATCACCCGGTACACGCTGCACGGTCCGCTCGAGGAGGCCTGATCCCGGCTCGGGCGCTGCCCGCAGCCCTTGTCAGCTGACGGCTTGACCCGCGATCACGGATCGTAGAGCCTTCTTGCCCTGGTGCTTGACCTGCGCTTTCGCGAACTTGCCCCGAGAATGTCCTGCCTCAGAGGCGAGCGTCCTGGGGGGTCCAGGCGCCAGTGTCGTCCCGGGTGAGTTCGATCGTCACGGTGGTCCAGGTGGGAGTGCTCTCGCCGTCGCGCGCGTAGGGCACGGTCGCATGCACCACGAACTGATCGTCCTCGGCCGCGAGCACCAGCTCGTGGGCGTTGCCGATCCGGACGGCGGCGCCGTCGTCGACGCTGCGGGGGAGGCTCAGGGCCTTCTCCGGGCTGGTGAAGGTGTCGCGGATCAGCTGCTCGCGGTCTTCATCGCTCTGCCCGCCAGGCTGCGCCACGACGGCCGTGAGCGCCTCCTGGACGGGTGCGCGGACCTGCTCGACGCCGTCGGTCCCCAGCGGCAGTGCGGCGCCGTCAGGTGCGTCCGTGAAGTCGATCCCCGTGACGATCGGATGGGCCACCGCTTCGTGCCCGTCGTGCTCGTGGTCGTCCTCGAGCTGGGCGTACTCGAGGGTGTAGGAGACGTCCGTCTTCGTCCCCACCGACACCCGGCCATCGCTGACGTCGAGGATCTCGTGCCCTGCTGTTCGCGCGAGCTCGCGGTCGCTCGAGAGCAGCGAGGCGAGCAGCGCCGGCGTCACGTTCGGTGCCAGGGACTGGCCCCACTCGTCGTCGGAGGCGTCGGGGTCGGCATAGCTGTCGATGAACGCCTGAACCTCCGCAGGAACCTCCGCGGGCCCCGGCGAGGCGGTCTGCTCGGTCGCGGGTTCGTGGGGTGATCCCGCCTCCACCGAGGGTGCTGCGGCCTCGGGCTGCGGGGCCTCCTGCTGCTGCCGGTTCTCGGGGTTGAACACCACCAGGGCGAAGACGCCCAGAACAGCTGCCGCGAGGACCAAAATTGCTTTCAGGCTGACTCGCATCACAGGGACTCGCTTTCTGGGTCGCTCATGCAGCCGGGATGAAGGGGACGTCGCGCTCTGGGGCCCTGGTGATCACCCATTCCAGGTGCCAGAACTCTTCGTCATGAAATAGTGCCCCATTCTCAACGCCATGTTTGTGATAAGAACTCCACGCGGGGGCATTGGACTTGCATGAACCGTCTGCCGCGACCCCGGAGCAGTTATGTCGGTTGTATCCACCGGGGAGACCTGAGATGTCTATGGCTGCGCCCATCTGGTGGTTGCTGTAGCCGACACGAGCGACGTTTCCGCCAGAGAACGATGCCTGCGTCTCCCAGCTGC
This sequence comes from Candidatus Nesterenkonia stercoripullorum, assembly GCA_019114115.1. Lineage (GTDB taxonomy): Bacteria > Actinomycetota > Actinomycetes > Actinomycetales > Micrococcaceae > Nesterenkonia > Nesterenkonia stercoripullorum. The sequence goes on along the minus strand of DXGD01000264.1, from coordinate 1,566 downwards.
GGAACGAGGAGCTGAACTGTGGGTTGTATCCGTCGGCGCGGACCGCCTCGAGCCACTTCATGAAGTGGGGAGCGACCAGAGAGTTGACGACGACCTCTCCGCGAGCCTTCCCGCCGAGCTCGCCGGCGCGGCAGTCGCTGCCGGTGCACACGGTGCCGGTGATCGAGCACAGACGGATGGGGATCCGCTTGCCCTGGTATCCGCCGGACGCGGCGCCGAGGTCGGTGCTGCCCTCCGGGCACGCCACGTTGGCCGAGTCCTGGGTGAGCTGCTCCTGCGTCGGGAGATCTCCCACCGCGACGTTCACGGGAGCGCTGCATCCGAGGTTGGTGTCGGTGAGGCTGCCGCTGGCCTGGCCGACGGGGACGCCCGCGAGCGCGGACATCAGCTTGCGTGCTTCGCTCTCGTGCTTGGCGTACTCACCCTCGTACTGCTCCGCCGGGTGCTGGACGGCCGAGGCGGCCTGCGTCAGACTCATCGACTCCCAGCCGTCGATGTCCATGAGGCCGGGGATGTGCCCGGTCCTGGAGGTGTCGACCCCGCGAAAGAACGCGGTCGCGGCATAGGACGGATCTTGCAGTTGCTCGACGGTGCCCCACCCCTGCGAGGGCCGCTGCTGGAACGCCCCGACGGAGTCACGATCTCCACCGGAGAGATTCTGGAGCGTGGACTCCTGCATCGCCGTCATGAGACCGATCAGCTGGGCGCGCTCAGACATGCCCAGGTCCTCGCCGGCCTTCATGATCTGGGCCGCGACCGAGAGCTGCTCCGGCGTGTACCCCGCGACGTCCGGGAGGGCCGACGTGTCCACCGAGAGGGCCTGGGCCGATGTATCCGTGCAGGCGGCGTTCGGGCTGTCAGAGTCGCTCGAGGAGATTGACGCGAACTGGAAGAACACGGCCGTGACACCGACGACGATGCCGACACCGGCCACGAGGGCGCCGGCGATGGCCCACGCGAGGATCTTCTTCATGGTGCTCTACCTCCCTCAGCGGGTCATGCAGCCGACGAGCGAGCGCGGTCCCGCGCCTGGCGGACGCGACGGGTCGTCTGCGGGCGCGGCCCCGTCGATCGCGCACGACTGCGCATCTTGGCGTTCAGGCGGTCCTTGGCGGCCCCGGTCCCGCTCGCGGCGCCCGGCTGCGAGCGTCCGGACTGCTGGGTAGCCCGCTCGCCAGGACGGGAGGCGGGGGTCTGCGATCGGCTGCTGCGCTTGGCCGAGTCCGGGCCGGGGTTCGCTCGGCGCGACGCGGCGTCGGCAGAGCCCTGCTGGCGCGAGCTGGGAGCGGAATTCCTGCGTCGCGATGAACGAGGCTCCTGCTCGGGCCCGGGCTGTGCCGAAGAGCGGCGCTGGGGCCGCTTCCCACGATTGCCGGGTGCCGCGGACAGATTCCGTTCCTGCATCGCGGCACGCTGCTCGACATCACGAGTGCCTCCGCCCCATGTCCAGTGCTTGCCGCGCACCCGGCGCTCCTGCCGCATCTCTCGCTTCTCGGCCCTCTTCGCTTCCTTCTTCCGCCACTTCCGCTCACCCATGGAGTGCGCGACGCCCCGGATCTTGCGGTG
>DXGD01000263.1 GCA_019114115.1 Candidatus Nesterenkonia stercoripullorum | reverse complement strand
CGTCGCGCACCAGGTCGATGCCGGAGATATGCACGCGCACTCCACCTGGGGTGGAGAATCCGTGGACGGCGCGATGGAAATGCGCCGAGGTCGTGATGAGCGAGCGCGGGATGACGCCGTCCCGGACGACTTCCTGGCGGTCGTAGACATCGTTGAGGAAGGCTTCCAGAGCGCGAACGCGCTGCGCCACGCCCGCCGAGAGCCCGCTCCATTCGGTGCCGGAGATGATCCGCGGAACGACGTCGAGCGGCCAGGCACGTTCCTCACCGGCGAAATCGAAGGTGACACCACGATCGAGGAAGGTCCGGGCCATGCTTTCGGACCGGGCTTCCACATCGGAGAGGTTCAGCGAGGCCAAGACCTCGTCGACTCTGCCGTAGATCTCCCGCGGCTGCGCGTCCGGGGTGAACATCTCATCGTATGCGCTGGACTTCGCCATCGCCCGGGAATAATCCGCGAAAAGGTCTGCCATGCCCTTACCTTTCCATGTTGGGCATCAGATGTCATCTGCCGTGGGTTCTTTCTACCGTATTTGCGAATTCTTCGCGTCTTCCGCCGGTAATGTGCATGTCCTCATATTGCCTCCACCGCCCCGGGAGCGCTTGAATGAGGACTATGCCGAACGCCGACTCTTCCTCCCCCACGCAGCCCTCGCCGTCGACTGGACGCGAAAGCCTCGCCCTGGACCGCTCCAATCTCAGCCGGGAGGAAGCCGCGCACCGGTCGGCTGCCATCGAGGTCGCCTCCTACGACGTGCATGTCGATTTCTCCCGCGCCGCCGACCTTTCCGCCACGACGTATCCGGTGAGGACTCGCATCGAGTTCGCGGCGAAGGAGCCGGAGACCTTTCTGGACTATCTGGGCGACCATGTGCGATCGCTGCGGATCAATGGGACGGATGTCGATGTGCGGACTGCGGTGGGCGCATCACGGCTGCGCCTGTCCGGCCTGCAGGAGCACAACACGGTGGAGATCGACTCAGTTTCGGTCTACTCCCGCTCAGGAGAAGGGCTGCACCGCTTCAGTGACCCTGCCGACGGCAAGGTCTACCTGTACACCCAGTACGAGCCGGCCGATTCACGCCGGGTCTTCCCCGTCTTCGAACAGCCGGACCTCAAAGCACGGTTCCGGTTCAGCATCACCGGACCGAGCAGCTGGGAACTCCGCTCCAACGGGGCCGAGATCTCGCGAAGCCAGGTACCTGGGGAAGCCGCGAACCTCACCGATGCCGGCCTGGTGACTGTGACCTTCGCCGAGACGCCCCCGATTCCCTCGTACATCACAGCGCTGCTTGCCGGCCCCTACCACCGGGTCGATGCCCAGTGGGACGGCAGCGGCCACGGCGCCGGCTCGATCGATATGGCCCTACTGTGCCGAGAGTCACTGGCCCCGCATTTCGACGCCGAAGAGCTCGCGGATCTCACCCGCCGCGGCCTTGACTTCTTCCACCGCGAGTTCGCCTACCCCTACCCCTGGGGCAAGTACGATCAGGTCTTCGTGCCGGAGTACAACTTGGGGGCGATGGAGAATCCGGGGCTGGTCACCTTCACCGAGAGCTACGTCTTTGACACCGCCGCCACACAGGCACAGCACGGGGCCCGGGCGGAGACTCTCTTCCATGAGATGGCCCATATGTGGTTCGGCGACCTGGTGACCATGGGCTGGTGGGATGACCTGTGGCTGAAGGAGTCCTTCGCCGACTACATGGGATCGCTCGCCGTCGACGAGGCCACCGACTGGGGCACGGCGTGGATCGCCTTCGCCAATGGCCGCAAGGCCTGGGCCTACGTCCAGGATCAGCTGCCCACCACCCACCCGATCGTGGCAGACATCGCGGATCTGGAGGCCGCGGACCAGAACTTCGACGGCATCACCTACGCCAAGGGCGCCTCAGTGCTCAAGCAGCTGGCCGCCTTCGCTGGGCGTGAAGCGTTCAGATCCGCCACCCGGACGTATTTCGCGCGGCACGCGTTCGGCAATGCGTCGCTGAGAGACTTCCTCGCCTGCCTGGAGGAGGCCACCGGGCAGGATATGCGCTCCTGGGCCCAGGCGTGGCTGCAGACGGCCGGCGTCCCCGTGCTGGCCGCCGAAGAGGAGGACGGCGGCGCGATCGCGGTCCTCGCCTCGGGGGAGGATCCAGCCACCGGCGCGGGAGTCGCCAGGCCGCATGTGGTCGCGGTCGGCGTGCACAGCCTGGACGTCTCCGCAGGACAGCTGACCCGTCAGGCCAGCCAGCGGGTCGCCCTGGACCCACAGGCGCCAGAAGGACGAACGGTGGTGCAGGGACTCATCGCGCCGGAGGCAGGAATCCCTCGCCTGCTGCTGCCCAATGACGAGGATCTCACCTACGCCAAGCTCTCGGTCGACCCCGACTCGGTCGCCGCAGCACTGACCTATCCGATAGCGGACCCGCTGGCCCGCGCCACGGTCTGGGCATCTCTGTGGTCGATGGTCCGTGACGCGGATCTGCCAGCAGGCACGTTCGTCGAGGCAGTGATGCGGCTGGGCCTGGAGATCCCGGAGGTCATCGTCGTGCAGAGCCTCCTGCGGCAGGCTGATGAGGCACTGGCCTCGTTCACACCGGAGGAGGGCAGAAATGAGCTTGAACAGCGCTTCGCAGGCCGGCTGGCCCAGTTCCTCACCGAAGTCTCCGGCGGGGATCTCCAGCGCGCGGCGGCGCGCTCCCTCGCGCGCATCTCCCGCCGCGAGCCCTCGCAGCTTGACCTGCTGGCGACTCTGCTCGACGGTGGGGCCGACGAGCTGGGCATCGAGGGTCTCACCGTCGACGAAGAGCTGCGCTGGTCGTTCCTCCAGGCGCTCTGCGCTCACGGCCGCGCCGACGCGGACGCCCTCGATCGGGAACTGCGCCGACGGACCACCGCGCGGGCGCGCATCGCCCACCGCCTGGCCCTGGCCGCACGTCCGGACGACGTCGTGAAGTCTGCCGCCTTCGAACAGGCCCTCTCCGGCCGGGACGCCGAGGGCGCAGAGCTCTCGAACGATCATCTGACCGCGACGATCGACGGGTTCCGGATCCGCCTGAGGCAGACTGTCCCGGCGCGGTCGGTCGAGGCTTTCACGGAGGAGTACTTCGCGTCCCTGGAAGATGTCTGGAGCCGGATGAGCCAGGGGCAGGCTACGCGCGTGGTGGAGGGGCTGTTCCCCGGATCGCAGGATCTGGCTCCCGGCGAGCTGCCCGAGAGCCACGACGTCGTCGTCCGCACTCGGGGCTGGCTGGAGGAGCACATCGACGCTCCGTCAGCGCTGCGCCGGATCATCGTGGAAGAACTCGATCACCTGCTGCGGCGGCTCACGGCGCAGCACAGGAATCGCTCGCGAGCCGGCTCGTAGGGGCGGCGTGGGCGCACCGGCGGGGCCTCAGCGCTTCCGGGGAGACAGCCCGCAGCGCCACCGGAGTCGTGTGTGGGTCCCTCGGAGAGCCCCGAAAGCCGCGCCAGCGGGCTAGCTCACGATCAGGTCCTCGTTCTCGGCCTCCCGGGCAGCCATGCGCTTGGCACGGCGCTTGT
>DXGD01000262.1 GCA_019114115.1 Candidatus Nesterenkonia stercoripullorum | reverse complement strand
ATCGCGTCGCCATCGTGAAGTTCACACTGCGCTCACGAACAAGGCTGGCCGCCCTGCGGGTCCGCGGTGACGTGATGATCCTGCAGACCATGCGCTGGGCTGACGAGATGCGCGATGCCGACTTCCACGTCCCAGCCTCCAAAGTCAGCAAGAAGGAACTGGACATGGCGGCGTCGCTGGTGGAGTCCTACTCCGAAGATTTCGACCCGGAACGCTTCACGGACGAGTACCAGCAGCAGCTTCAGCAGCTCATCGAGGAGAAGCTCGAGCACGGCGAGGACATCGACACCGAGGCGACCTTTGGAGAGGCCGATGCGTCCGAGGACGGAGAGGGCGACGTCGTCGATCTCATGGAAGCGCTGAAGAAGTCCGTCGACGAGCGGCGGGCACAGGGCGGGGCCTCGGGTGCAGGGCAATCGGCTAGTGGGAAATCCGGTGGCAGGACCTCTCGCAGTTCCTCCACGCGGAAAGCTGGCTGACCCGTCCCTGGGGGAGCGAAACGCGCAGCAGGTGCCGAAAGTCATGGTGAAGGTCGTGACAACTGGCACATCCGCCTCGGGACGAGGTGCAGAATACTGGATGCCATGAAGGCCACGAGCTTCGCCCTGGCCCTCGACGCGCACTACGCGGCCAAGCAGCACGAAGGTGATCATCCATGGCGCACACACTCGATTCCCACAGGCTTGATTCACATAAGAACGACTCGCTCGAGTTCGATTCACGCGGACCCGATTCATCGGTCCTGGACTCACGCGTCCTGGATTCTCGAGTCGTCGTGACCGGCGAATTGTCACAGGTGTATACGGGCCCGCTCTCGCTGTACTTCAGAAATCTGTCTGGAAGCGGAGATGCCGATCGGTGGTGCCCAGGCCAGAAGACGGCGAGTGTTCTTCTTGCTCACCACATACCCAGCGACGGTTCCTGGGGCACCTGGTACCGCGAGTCGACCAGGACCAAGGCAGAATTCGATCGCATACTCCCCTCCATGGACAGTCCTTCCACAGTTCTCGTTCTCGGCCACACCCTCTCAGAAAGCGCTCACGAGCGCCGTCGAGCGCGGCAGTTCCTCGCCAAACTGGTGAACGGCATTCGGGCGCACGTGCGGAACGCGTCGATCGACGGGGTGACTGTCAACGGGCTGGAGCTGCCCCCTTCGGCGAGCCGGGGCCTGGTGGCGCGGCGCCTCGTCCGGTTCCTGGCCGGGCCCGCCCTGGCAGCAGACAACAATGTGATCAGCTACGAGAACATCGAGAATCGTTCCATCACGATGGCCCTGACTGCTTTTGAGTTGTAGCAAGAATCTGGGCTGCCTGACATAGTTGAGAATCAAGTACAGGAATTATCAACCCATTCAGAAAGTCCTGGGTGGACGGACGCCGTCACCTCCGTCCACCCCCAGCGCCCAGAAGCGAGTCCTGACTGCGCTGCGCCGTTGGCGCGTCCAGAGCAGGGCTCACTAGGATGTGCAGGATCCGTTGCGAGGTGCCTGAACAGCCGGAGGCTGTCACCTCGTCTGACTATGGCTCACGAAGAGATTCCACGACGACGTCTGATGTTGGGCGGTGTGCTGGCTGGAGCAGGCATTCTCCTGGCAGCATGCTCTGATGGCTCGCCAAGCGCGCGGCAGACACCATCGCCTGACCCCACACCAGAAAGCCCTTCGCCGACGCCGCAGCCCAGCGACGTCGAGGACTCGGAGGCTATCACCAAGGAAGGGATCCGGGAGAAGTACGAGTCAGCAGCGCCACGTCAGTGGGGGCTCGAAGTTGACGGCGTGATGACACACGTGGAATCTGGTTCTGGTAGGGCCGCCCTGACGCTGGACGCCTGTGGTGGACCGCACGGATCGGGCGTAGACCGGGAGCTCCTGAACCAGCTGCAGCGCCGTGGGATATCTGCCACCTTGTTCGTCAATCAGCGATGGTGCAGCGAAAACCAGTCAACTATGGAGCAGCTGGTGGACGAGAAATTCTTCGAACTCGCCAATCACGGGACATCTCATCGACCGCTCTCCGTTGACGGCCGTTCAGCCTATGGGGTCGCTGGAACTGCCTCTGTCGTGGAGGTCTTTGACGAGATCATGGAGAATCAGGAGTATCTGGCCGATACATATGAAGTCCAGTGTCAGTACATGCGGTCTGGCACGGCCCACTGGGACGAGATTGCCGTGAGCATCTGTGCCGATCTCGGACTTACCGCTTTGGGGTTCACCACCAATCTCGATGATGGGGCAACGGCTGCGGCGGAGGATGTCACACCAGCCATGTATGACCTGACTCCCGGCGGCATCAGACCGGGGCACTTCAATCAGCCCGCTGCCGGAACAGGCCAGGGCATTTAGATGTCCTGGAGAATGGTGATATCACGTTCGGCAGCATGAAAGAAGCCTTGGACTCCGCGGACTGAATTATGCTGAGGATCTCGCCGTATCCGCCTGCAGCCGCATCGGCTTGCTCCGCTGTCCGGTAGCTTGGCCTCATGCGCGGTCCTGCATTCGTGATCTTCTTGAACGGGGTCTACGGCGTCGGCAAGTCGGCCGCTCTCGAGCACATCGGAGACCAGCTCGCCGATCGCGGCATGCCGTTCAGCCTGATGGATGTTGATTGGTTCCATAGGTCCTGGCCGGTTGCCGAAGATGATCCTGACAATGTCGCATTGGAGGCCCGCAATATTGCCTCTGTCTGGGAGACGTATCAGACTGCCGGCCCGCGACAATTGATCATGAGCGGTGTCATCACATCTCAAGAGGCTCTCGCGAGATATGAACGCGCCACTCAGCTCCGGGTCCGTCCGATTCGGCTGACCGCCTCGTTCGACGTCGTCCGTGCGCGGCTGAGAGCACGATACTCATCATCTCAGTCGAGTGTGCTTGAGTGGCACATGGAGCGCCTCGAAGGCCTCGAGGCGGAGCTGAATGCCGCCTGTGTGGATGAGGCGGCACTGGACACGACTCATCGCAGCGCCCAGGAAGTGGCATGTAGGGTGCTGAAGCATTTCGGGATGAGTCATCATGCTCTTTGACATTCGTGTCTACGGTATCCGGCGTATTCCGTGACCCTCCGCGACAGTGCGCTGCCTCCGCGAAGGTCTGTGGGCGGCGCTGACACCTGAGGCGGCATTCTTCGGGGCTGTGCGATGGCCCCGGTCAGTTCTGCAGCTCGCCGATCTCAAATTCAGCCAACTGGTTCTGCGGACCTTCATCTCCACTGTGCTGACCCTGGAACGCGTCCGTGGCGTCGGTGCCGCAGATCTGTTCGATCCTGGCGGAGCCGCCGGGGTGTTCTTCGACCCAGTCGGTGAGGTCGTAGACGGTGCCGTCGATCGCTGCCCAGCATGAGTCAGGGCTGTCGTTCTCCTCGACGTCCTCCAAGGTGAGTGGCTCGCCGGCCTCGCCCTGGTTGTCTTCGGCACCGTTGCTCTCCTGCTCCTGCTGCTGGTCCTGATCTCCGGCTGGGGCGTCGTCGTCGCTTCCGCAGGCAGCTAAGACCAGAAGGCTTCCCACCGCTATCGGTGCGAGAAGGATTCTGTGCGGGGCACTGGTGTTCCGAAGCAAGGTCATGAGGCGATTATCTCCTGTCAGTGGTGGCGCGATGTGAACGTTTCACCGGTGAGTCCGCAGTTGGCCTCGGCGGTGCGAAAGCCCAGACGGTCGAAGCGTCCTCGTACAACTGCTGTGCTCCGGCAACCAGTCGTCCGTGAGCTTCAACCGCACCAGCTCCCGCAAACCCTCATGACGGTCCCGCTTCGACGCCTTCGGACGTCGGGCCCGATCGATCCCACGTCGTCACCTCGGCATCCGCTGCACGGTAGCTCTCCCAGAACACGCAAATGATTCACTGCACTATTCTATAATAGTTTTGGTTTAAAATACCTGATACTTAGGAGTAGGCACAGCGAGGCTCGGGGGTTGATTGCATGCGTGGCAGCTTTCGGCGAGTGCCTTTGGGCCTCTTTCTTTACTGTCAGCCCCCGCGCCTCGATACTTCACGAAATTTGTTACGATCGGATG